>JBBRRN010000364.1:0-4332 GCA_038200685.1 Nitrospirales bacterium | reverse complement strand
CAGCGCCCTGCTGAGTTGCTGATCATCCATGTCCATACCTGTCTTGCACGTCCAACATCTGATGAAACGGTTCGGCGAGTTTGTCGCCGTCAACGATATTTCGTTCGACATCAGGCCGGGAGAGATTCTTGGGTTGCTTGGCCCAAACGGAGCGGGGAAAACCACCACGATTCACATGTTGCTCGGGGTGGTGACACCGACTGCCGGCTCCATCCAGATGTTCGGGCTCGATTTGGCGACTCATCGTGAAGCGATTCTCCAGCAAGTGAACTTTTCATCGACCTTTGTTTCTCTGCCTCAGGCACTCACGGTGGAGGAGAATCTCTGGGTGATTGCGCGGCTGTATGGTTTGACTCAGATCCAGAACCGGGTCAATGACATCGTGAAGCGGCTTGAGATGGAGGAAATTCGCCATAAAGTGACGCGCAAGCTCTCCTCCGGTCAAAGCACTCTTCTTGGGCTGGCCAAGGCGTTTCTGACCGGACCGAAGATTCTGTTTCTCGATGAGCCGACGGCGAGTCTGGATCCAGACATTGCGCAAAAGATTCGAGGCTTTCTCAAAGAGGAGCGACGATCGTCCGGGCTCAGCGTGCTGTATACGTCGCACAATATGCATGAGATGGAAGAGATGTCGGATCGGATCATCTTTCTCCAGCGTGGAAAGATTGTGGCGGAGGGGACGGCGCAGGAGATCGTGACCCGGTTTGGGCAGGCGGACTTAGAAGAAGTATTTGTGAAACTGGCCAGAGAAAAATAGAGAAGGAGGAACCGGGCAGGATGTTCCCGTTGCTCGCGCAACGCGCGGGCTGTGAAGGCCCTCGTTGGACGCGCGCAGTCAGGAACATCCTACCCGGTTCCTCCTCGGAGAAGAGGCTCTTGCCAACCAGAGTGGGGAAGGGGAAAAAGAACAATGAAGCTGCATCGGGTTTATGCCTTGGTGGTGAGGTATATGTACCTGTACCGGCGGAGTTTGCCGCGTATGATGGAAATCTTCTATTGGCCGTTCTTAGATCTCGTCATTTGGGGATTCATTACGGTCTATCTCATGAAATTCCAGGCGCAGATCCCTGGAGTGGTGACATTTTTTTTAGGCGCGTTGATTCTGTGGGATATCCTGTTCCGAGCCCAGCAGGGAGTGACGATTTCGTTTTTGGAGGAGATTTGGGCGAGAAATCTCATGAACCTATTTGCCAGTCCGCTGAAGCCGAGCGAGTTCCTTGCCGCGACAATGGTGATGAGCGTCCTCAAAGTGATCGCTGTGTCTGTCGTGATGGTCGTATGCGCGGGCTTGTTCTACTCCTATAATATCTTTGTGATCGGGATGTGGCTCATTCCGTTCGTCTTGAATCTCGTGATGACAGGATGGATTATCGGGGTACTGACTACGGCTCTCATCATGCGATTTGGCCAGGAAGCGGAAGTCCTGGCTTGGAGTATGGTATTTCTGTTCCAACCCATCTCGTGTGTGTTCTATCCGATGGAGGTGCTCCCAGGTTGGTTGAAGGCCATTGCCTGGGTAAACCCGGCTGCCCATGTATTTGAAGGGATGCGCGCCGTGATCAATAACTCTGGCGAGCCGATCGCCCATCTTGGGTGGGCGGCTGGCCTTAATGTATTATTCCTCGGCATCGTCATTGGCGCCTTTCATTGGACCTTTGAGCTTTGCAAGGAACGGGGATTGCTGGTTCGCATCGGGGAGTAGGAAGTATTGAGCCCGACAGGGTGGTGAAAATATCTTGATACGCCAGTGCTTCTGCGGTCTGTGGGTTTCGCACAACAGGCAGATCTGGCTTTCCCCCCAGTAAGGTTGGCGCGAGTGAAAGGCCGACGCATACTCGTTGAGGTAGGTGAAGGGTCCGAACGGTGGGAGAACGACGCATGGGGGAAGGCGCGGCCCTGGGCGGGCGGGTGAGAAGGGTGTCTTTTGCAGTATTCTGCGGAGTACAGATTGCCATTTTCGGGAAAGCTGTGATAGCCTGAGCCCGCCTCATCGCAGTGGCCTGGCGGCGAGGTGGAACGAAGCATACAGGTCTGCAGCATCGATAGTGCCTTGCCCGAGAATCTCGCCGGAAGTCAGACCTAAGTCGCCGCATCTTTCGCGTCTTCGGCCCGCTCCTTCCCCCGTTCCTTGGGTACAAGACAATATCATTATACTCATAAGGAGGAACCCCAGATGGGTTCGAAGATTTATGTCGGTGGGTTGCCCTACTCGGCGACCGAGCAGGAGTTGAGTGATCTTTTCGGGCGACATGGCGCCGTCGCGTCAGCGCGGATCATTACGGATAAGTTCACGGGACAGGCGCGCGGCTTCGGCTTCGTCGAGATGTCTTCGGATACGGAAGCGCAGGCGGCCATTACCGCTCTCAACGGTACGGAAATGGGTGGTCGGACCTTAACCGTGAATGAAGCGCGTCCTCAGGAGCCTCGCACTGGTGGCGGCGGCGGCGGTGGTGGATTTGGTGGGGGTGGAGGCGGTGGCAAGAGAGATCGCTGGTAGTCTGTCATCGCGAATACGAACCGGGGCTGTTATCATCAAGATAACAGCCCCTTTTTTCTGCCCGACTCGGGCTGATCAACCGAGCGGCGTATAGCGAGACGACTTAGAAGGGGAAGCGGTTCCGCCATGTCGTTCAGCAAGAGCTGGAGGATTCAAGGGGATCCGATGCTCGAGTCCGTCTCGTTGGGTGACCTACCTTCATTTTCTTTCCACACGAATCCTGTTCTTGTCGTCAAGAATTTTGACTGGCGGAAGAACAGCAGTTCTTCCGTGAGGCGATGCATCACGCTGCATGGAAGAATCTGGCGGATTTTCCGAACGTAAGAGAGGGTTTTCCGCATGCGGCAAGCTGGGCGAAAGCAGAAATTGTCCCAGCCCAAGGGCCTCGAATGCGTTCGCGCTTGCAGTTGCCCTGTATTCAGGCCGACATGAAGTCTTTCTCGAATATCACAGGGAGGCACGTAGGTTTTAACTATTATTTATACGCGGCTGGAGATTGCTTGCTGGCCCATGACGATACCGACTAAGGGTATGAGATCGAGGGTGTGACGGCGTCTCGCCGACGTATTGCGCTCGTAAGCTATGTGCATAACGAATGGCGATCGGATTGGGGCGGAGAACTGATTCTCTACGCGAAGCGGCAGGGTTCTGAGCCGCCGGATCTCGAAGTGACACATTGTATCGAGCCTTGGCCAGGGTCTCTTGTGATATTCACGGTTCCCCGCTTTCATCGCATCTGTCGAGTGGATCGAGTCGCAGGCGAAGGGCGGCGACTGTCAATTGCCGGCTGGTTTATGACCGGACACCGTAAGGTCCGTTAATCAAACCACCCATCCCCAACTTTTGGAACACCTGGCTGGCCTTCTGTCAGGCTCTCGGCTGAAGGAGGAGACGCGTGAAGAGTCTGTTGCACAAGTGCGACCAAGGCTTGGGACTCAAACGGTTTGGGAAGAAATGGAAGGCTCACCTGGCGTAAGCCGTACCCTGCCAACTCTTTGTCGATATTGCCGGACATGAGGATCACTCGAAGGTTTTTCCGTACGCGGAGCGCGCGGACAGCTAACTCGTGGCCGTGCACATGGGGGAATTGGTTGGAGTGAGAGGCCAATTGAAAGCCTGGAGGAGGGAGGATGAGGTCTGTCAGCAACAGATCGATGGGCCCTTCATGCTGCGTACAGATTTTGAGTGCCTCTGAGCTGCCTTCAGCATTGAGGACGGAAAAGCCTGCCTGTTGGAGGATTATCTTGCACAACTTTGTAATGGATGGTTCGTCATCGACCACCAGAATGGTCGGGGGTAGGGATTGAGGTGCGGCGTGTTGCTGTTCTGACATAGAGTGGTTACCTAGCGACAGGATAGTATCTGACAGCATCTATAGCGAGAGAATCCATCTTTTGAGCAGTAAGAGCAGGGAGTGGGTCAAACAGAATTTCCATACCAAAGATCGCTCATGAATGGCCTGGACTAGCAGGAGGCGGCGTCCAGCCTCCTCCAAGCACTTTAAAGAGGCTGACCATATCTGTCAAAGCAAGTTGTTCCGTCCTTACGTGAAGCGAAGTCAGCCAGTCTGCGACCTTCTAAAAGGCTTGGAGGATAGTTTGCTGATCGTTCCCCAGCATCTGCACATGGCGCGACTCCGCCGAATATCATCTACAATGGACATTGTAGAATTGAAGATTGGGGCGACTGTGCTCAGACGATGGCTGTTCGAGATTCGAACAATTATTCGCAGACTGACCGGGCCTTGAGCATATCAAGCCGTTTCTTTTCCAAGCTGATATGCATCGATTTCTCCTGCGTCACGATGACGGCTCCCGGCGCCTGCCCCTTGGCCT
>JBBRRN010000363.1:0-4333 GCA_038200685.1 Nitrospirales bacterium | reverse complement strand
GTGGGCCTGATGGACAATCTACTGCAGCCCCTTCTCGTCGGCGGGAAAGCGCGGCTCCCGGTGCTTCCCCTGTTCTTAGCCTCGTTGGGGGGCCTCGCTTACTTCGGATTTCTCGGTCTATTTCTCGGCCCCGTTCTCCTTGCCGTCGTCCTCGTCACGTTTGTAATCTACCAGGAAGAGTACCAGCAACAAGGCAGCGACATGATCATTGGCGTCACGAGCGATCCTCGCGAAAATCTGCGCTCTACTCATAATTTGACTGACAAGACAGTGTGATGCGGTGTGATCATCTAGAAGCCTGGTCCACATGCCTTCGTGACGAGGCGAAAGAGATGCGGCCAGATGCGAGACCCCAGATCGCCGCAGTAGAACGATCTATGCCGACAGGTTCTTACGAGTCAGGTCCTAAGAACTAGGGGAACTCCGAGTGGTGGATCGGCCCGACCCATGCAATCATCCGTGATAACGATGTGAACGCTGCCACGCTATCGGAGACCGTCAGACGAAACAATCGGGAAGAAGTTTCGCGCGCTGTTGGACTTGGGGCGAGGCCTGTGAACTGCGAACCGAACATAAGGAGGATCTATGGCGAATCATGCACAAACGATCGAGGCCAGAGCCACCTTCATCACGTTGATGCTCCGTGAAGACCATCAGAAGGTCAGACACCTGTTTGAACAGTTTGACAACACGACGATGACAAAGAAACGGGAAATCGTGAGGGAAGCTCTTGCAGTCCTGGAAGTCCATACCAGGCTCAAAGAGGAACTCATTTACCCTGCCTGGCGGGAACATGTTCACGAGCAGGGTCTGGATCTGATGGACGAGGCTCGCGAGACACTCCATGTCGTGCACGCGCTGATCGACACGCTCAAGAAGATGGATCCCGAGGATAAGCGATATGAGTCCATGTGTATGGCCCTGAAGGAGCAGGTCACACACCATATCGACGAGGAGGAGGAGAAGATGTTCCTCCTCGCAGAACGGACAGACATGGATTGGGAGCGACTGACGATACACGTGGTACAGCGACGTCAAAGCTTGGAGCAAAAACCGCTATGGCTGCTTGGGGTGCCCGTGATTGTCAACGCGCGCGAGACAGGTGCTACGCGTGCGGTTCTTTCAGGCCGATCAGGAGGCTGACACGGGTGATAGGGTTCGCACCGTGGTGAGGAAAAGGAGGACAGATGGCGACCATAAAAGAATACGCAATGAAATCAAGCGGAACCTCTGTACGACAGGCGAGGGAGCAGGTCACCGAACAGGCCGAAGAATTGGCCGGCTCGATCAGTCCGACCGTGGACTCGGCGGCGCACACGATACAGGATACCCTGCGACGAACCCAGAATAGCGCTTGTGCTGCGATGGGAATGGTTGCGGACGGCCTCGACTCCTCAACCGCGTATCTCAGTAATCGTGGAATGGTGGGTGTGGTTGAGGACGTGGCAACGCTTATCCGTCGCCATCCGTTGCAGGTTCTGGTGCTCGGGGTTTCGGTGGGCTACCTGCTCTCTCGATCTCGGCAGCGGTGACGCCAGATCCTGATGCCACAATATGAGTGGAATCTGCCGGGCGGAAGAACGATCCCCTCATGGGCTTAAAGATTTTTGGACTAGACAGAAAGGGAAATCATGGACAAAGGCACGGATCGCATTGCCCAAGACATCAAAGACATCGTCCAGACCAGAATCGCAATTGCCGAAAAACTAGGAGCCATCGAGCAACATGTGGGATCCACGATGCGACATGCGAGGGCTACAATGACTCAAGTTGCGGACAAAACGACCTCATCTGTGCATGAAACATTGAAGGCGACCAAGGAAGCCTTTGATCCACGCGTCCATATCACACGCCACCCATGGGTGTTCGTAGGCGGGACCATGGTCCTCGGCTATGCAGTCGGCGCCCTCTACCGTCGTGGCTGGAGAATCGACGGAGTGGTTCCCTATTACCCCCGCGGCGCAAAGGGTGCGGCAGTGATGCCTACGAGCGGCTCACCCTCGACCGAACAGCAAGATCCGGGAGTATATCCCTTCTACCCTCATCGCGAAGCGGACAATGCTAGTAAGGAACAAGGCCGGTCCGATCGATTCACATTGTGGACTGAGCTGGAACGAGTCCTCCAAGACGAACTCGGTGTCGTACGGAGCGGCTTCGTCCGATTCGGACGTGGTCTCCTCCACGAGATGCTCCGTCAAGCCGTACCGGCCCTGGTGCAGGTAATCGCAGGCAGCCGCCGAGAACAGGCCCCTCGGTCCGAGCACGATTCAACGCGTCGATAAATTCCGGCTCTATACCGTGACGCATGCTGAATCCGCCTCGGCCTGGCGGCCTCATCACCGCAGCAAACGCCTAGCCGCTGCCACGACGACCCCTTCCCCGGTGCTCGCCCTCGGACTCTTCACGCACGAGTTCAATTTCTCACGGCCCCCCGGTCGATCTCGCGACACGGCTCACGTTCTCTCTACGAACCGTTATGAATACTGCGGACTAGGGTACAACCCAGTCTTATACCTTCCTCGGCCGCGGCATAATCAGAACGGTGAGAGAATCAATAGCGATGAAGACCTATTGGAAGATGTGGCGGCGCGTCATGCGGGATGGGCGTTGCTGTCGTTTCCATTAATAATCATCGAGTGCCCGATTTCATTTATTCATCAAAGGGAGGATCGCTTATGTCCACCAAATCTCAGGTAGCCGGCGCGTCATCGGTGACGGATATGCTTCGCGAAGACCACAAGAAAGTGAAAGGTCTCTTCGACGAATTCGAGCAGGCCGAAGATACCAAAGCCAAACAGCAGATCGTCGAGACGGCGTTGATGGAACTGGAGGTGCATAGCAAGTTGGAGGAAGAACTCATCTATCCGGCCATTCGCGCGGAAATCGATGACGATGACCTGATGAATGAGGCGCTTGAGGAGCATCATGTGGTGCACGGGCTGCTCGGGGAACTGAAGAAGATGAAGCCCAGCGACGAACGTTACGATGCCAAATTTACCGTGCTGGCCGAGAACGTTCGGCATCACATCAAGGAAGAAGAGGCGGAAATGTTTCCGAAGGCTGAAGACTGCGAGATCGACTGGGAATCACTCTGTTCCCAAGTCGTGAAGCGGAAAGAGCAGTTAACGGCAAAGAAGACCTCCAAGAAGAAGTAAGGCAACTTGTCGGTCATATGTGAATGGGGACGCCGAGAGGTCAAGTAGTCTCTGGGTGTCCCCGAAAGTGTAGTTGTCGGATTCTGGAGGAGCCTATGGGGCTGAACGTCATGTGGAAACTGTTGAGCGCCACCTACACAAAATGGACTGCAGATCATGCCCAAGGCCTAGGCGCCGCCTTGGCATTTTATGCGATCTTTGCTCTGGCGCCCCTGCTCCTTATCGTCATTGCCATTGCCGGGCTAGTGTTCGGACAGGAGGCGGCGCAAGGCGAGATTATCGGGCAGATTCAAGGCCTCGTCGGCGAGCAGAGCGCGAAGGCGATTCAAAGCATGATCGAAGAAGCCCGGAAGCCCGCCGCCGGCATCATTGCCACGGTCCTGGCCCTTGTTCTGCTGCTGCTCGGGGCAACCGGTGTATTTGCTCAACTTCAGGAAGCGCTGAACACGATTTGGAGAGTCGAGGAAAAGGCGGGGGAAGGCTTGTGGCAAGCCCTCAAGAACCGCTTCATTTCACTCCTGGCGGTTCTCGGCACCGGATTTCTGCTGTTGATCTCCTTGGTCATCAGCGCTGGGTTATCGGCGATAGGCACGACCTTGGGCCACTTTCTTCCGGTCCCGGGATTGCTGCTGCAACTCATTAATTTCTTCGTGTCATTTGCCATCGTCACACTCTTATTTGCCATGATCTACAAATTGCTCCCTGATGCATCCATTCAGTGGAGCGATGTGTGGATCGGCGCGATCATCACGTCGCTGCTCTTCACGATCGGTAAGTTCTTAATAGGCTTTTATCTGAGCAAGAGCGATGTCGGCATCGCCTACGGGGCGGCCGGATCCCTCGTGGTCATGTTGATTTGGGTTTACTATGCGTCGCAGATATTTCTGTTCGGAGCCGAGTTCACAGCTGTGTATGCAGAGTCTCGTGGTTCCCGGTTGGCTTCATCGCCGGACATAAAAACGAAGCCCATGGTCAAATTGGCAGGCGCCACGAATTGAGAGATCGGACAGGTCCGCATGACAGGATTACGGGAAGTCATCATCATCGGCGGCGGCTTGGCGGGGTTGTCTGCGGCCCTGTATCTGGGTCGAGGCCGGCGGGACACACTGCTGATCCACTCGGGCCGATCGATGGCCAAGTGGGAAGTGAATGTGCAGAACTACCTCGGGTTTCCCGAG
>JBBRRN010000362.1:0-4346 GCA_038200685.1 Nitrospirales bacterium | reverse complement strand
CAACTCGCTGTGCCGACCGGCCCGAAGGAACTCTTTATCCTCATCTGGGAGCGCGGGGCAGGCGAAACTCAGGCGTCTGGATCCTCCTCCTGTGCCGCTGCGAGTGCGGCGGTCCGGCTCGGGCTGGTAAAGAGCCCAGTGACGGTGAAGATGCCGGGAGGACAGCTCAATATCCAGGTTGCCCAAGACTTCAGCCTCACCATGAAGGGGCCGGTTGCGGAAGTCGCTCGGGGAAGCCTCAGTCCCTCCTTCGTGCGTAGCCTGCGCTAAGCGGGCAAACCAGTCTCAATCCATCGACCTGGTTGCCCCAGAGTGTCTCGGACTTTAGAATGGATCCAGGCACGGACTCTTCCCTTGCGCGCCGCTGAAGTCTGAGAAGCCGATGGCTGTATCTGCCGATCTTCAATCTAAACTTGAACACCTGCTAGACCAGCCAGGGGTCTATCTGTTCAGGGATGAGCAGGGCGAATTGCTCTACATCGGGAAAGCCGCAGCTCTATCTAGCCGCGTCCGGTCCTACTTTCAAAAAGGGGCCGATCACTCTCCGAAGACAGCCGTCCTCGTCAGTCACATTTCAGACCTTGAAACGATTGTTACCCGCTCAGAGCTCGAAGCGCTCATCCTTGAAAGCAATCTGATCAAGCAGCATCGTCCTCGCTTCAATGTGGTCTTACGGGACGACAAACAATACCCCTATCTTCGCCTGCCGATCAAAGAAGACTTTCCTCGCCTCTCCATCGTCCGCCGCGTGCAACAAGACGGCGCACTCTACTATGGTCCCTACACACCGGCAGGAGCCTTGCGGGAGACGTTGAAAGTCATCAAGAAAGCTTTTCCGTTGGCCACTTGTACGATCCTCATAGACGGCAAGGCTGAACGAGCTTGTATCGAATTCGAGATCAAGCGATGCATGGCTCCCTGCACCGGCAATCAATCGAAAGAGGACTACCATCACATTGTTGCGCAGGTACGTCAGTTTCTGGAAGGGCGCGACCGTGAATTGTTGGACGACCTGCGTGTCCAGATGGAAGCGGCAGCGGAGCGTGAGGACTTCGAGGAGGCGGCGCGCTTGCGCGATCGGCTTTTCAACATCGAGCGCACACTCGAAAAGCAGCGTATTACCCAAACGACGACGACAGACCAAGACGTGATCGGGCTGGCACGGCAAGGCTCGGCGGTCGATCTCCAGATTCTCTTCGTGCGGGGCGGCCTGCTAATCGGACGCAAAGATTTCTTCTGGCCCCATTCAGCCGACGCCGGAGACGAGGAACTGGTTCGATCCGCCATTGAGCAGTTCTACAACAAGGATGGTCAGCCACCCAAAGAACTGCTCATACCCAGCGATCTTGACGACGCGACGGTCATCGAAGAATGGCTCTCGGGGAAACGAGGAAACGCCGTCCGTGTCGTGGCCCCTGAGCGAGGTGTGAAGCATCAATTGCTTCTCCTAGCGGAAGAAAACGCAGCGGCCGCTGTGGCCAATCATTTGCGAGATGAAGAAATTGGACGACAGGCCATTGAAGAGCTCAAGCGGCTCGTGCGGCTGGATATCGCGCCTCGCCGTATCGAAGGGTTCGACATTTCCAATACCATGGGCAATCAGTCTGTCGCCTCCATGGTCGTTTGGGAAGACGGTCAGATGAAGAAAGCCGACTACCGCCGCTTCAAGATTCAAACCGTGACCGGCGCCAACGATTTCGCCAGCATGCAGGAAGTCGTTATGCGACGGTACAGAGACAGCGAGAATCTCGCGCGTCCGGATCTCATCCTCATCGATGGAGGGTTAGGTCAGCTCGCCGCGGCCATGGAAGGGCTGAGACAGGTTGGCCATCAGGGCCTGGCAATTATTGGTCTGGCCAAAGCACGCGGTGAGAAGGACGAGCGGATTTTCCTTCCCGGTCGAAAAAATCCCATCGTGCTTCGCGCGAACTCCCCGGCCACCCATCTCGTGCAACGCATTCGTGACGAGGCCCATCGATTTGCGATCACCTTTCATCGCAATCTACGTGGCAAAGCCTTGATGGCTTCGTCGCTCGATCAAGTGGGAGGCATCGGTGAAATTACACGGACCCGATTGCTCAAACAATATGGAAGCCTGACGAACGTTGCTGCCGCCACGGACGACGAATTGATAGCAGCCGGCCTCAATACCAAGACCATCGCGCAGATGCGGAAAGCTCTTTCGAAGACCGCGCCGTCTCGCCATTGAAGGCGGCCATACTGCGAATACAGATTCCGTAACCTCATAGGGTATTGGGCAGATCTATCCCGAGCATGGTATTGGGCGTGGATTATCTGTCATGGCGAGCAGGTATCCCGCTTGAACGTAAAGACTTCAACGGTTCAGGGTTGTTACGCTTTTCCCACCTTGAGTTCTAACTCCAAGTGCAACACCACAGTCTCTGTTAGGCTAAGGTGTTGGCATGTCAAAACAATGCGACACACACTTGAGGGAGACAGACCGTGAGACCTTGAGTCCGGGCCTGATTCGGGGCCAATCGTTGCGGATAATGGCGAAGGTATTCGGCTGAGCCCCCAGCACCGTGAGCCGCGAGTTGGGCCGCAACACGACGCGAGGCTATCCCTAAGTGGCCTGAATGAGAGCTCGCCACCATGCTTGAAATCGTCGCGGTGGTGATCGCGAAGAAGATCGTCGAGCACGGGGCGCGGCTATTTACGACCACTAGAGTCAGCCAGCGCCGCTCGCGACCGTCCCGTCCTGGTTTTTCTATGGGCAACAGGGTGGGCAGAAGGCAATTCTCATGAAGCCGCGACACGTAGCCACTTGATTGTTCTGTTAGTGAGCGATCTCGCAGGATCCCAATTGATGTTAGAACAAAAACTTTGCGCTGACGGTTCCCAAATGCACATAGGCATGGTAGGCCCCGTCTACGGTGGGGTTAAGGTTCCCATCAACCGCCCGTGACTCATAGAACCATTCTTGGAATGCCACGTCGAGTCCAATCGCCTTCGGCCAAAGCGCGGACACCCCGCCGCAGGCCACTATTCCCAGAAACCGGCCCTGGTCTTTACACAAAAATCCAGCTCCTAAGGACAGCGCGTTGGACGATAAAGAAATCACCCCCGGGTTGAACGTCGTGTCAGGGACAGGATCCTCGGTTCGTGTGTAGCCTGATCGGACTGCTACATTCCAGTGCGGCAACCATACGGGGTTCAGCCATTTGTATTCGGTGCCGATAGCCACGACCGGCACGGTCTTCCATTGTTGTGGTTGCGGGATGGCACCACCGGACGAGAGCTGGACATCGAGATCGCGATTCGATTTCCATCCGACATATTCCACGTCGAGCTCCAATTTCCATTCCCGCTCACTCGTCCGAACCGGCCAGATCGCGATGGCTCCGGTGTAGATCTGCGGCAGTACGAGATTGGTAGAGGCATCGGCAACCTTCGTCCCATTGACCAACAACGATCCATTCAACGGCACCACTGCCTGGGTGCGATAGACCAGCCCGATGGAAGCGATCGGCTTGCCACTGTCGTTTCTCAACGGTGTATAGAGCAGGCTCACGGTTGCGCCAGCCCCTGTTCCTGTACCGTTGAGTTCGACGGAAGCTCCGCTCAAGGCTCCTTGTTTCAGTTCGATCTGCCCCTGTCCAAGAAAACTTGCGAAGGTATAGATGTCGGCGCTCACGCCGATGGCCAACTGATCATTAATCTTATAGGCCACAGTCGGCTTGATATCGATCAGCGGAAGTGCTGCTGAGGTGATGGCGGTATTGAAAGGGCCATCGACCGGATAACGGGTGTTCAAACCATACGGCGAGGTGAGGCCAAGACCCACCGTCACATTCGATAGGCCCTCCCATCCGAGGGATTCTAGGTTCGCGCTCACATACGTATGGCTCGGTGGTGGAAATGCGATACTTCCACCAAAATCACCTCGACTATCTATCCCGGTCTGGCTCTTGAACTTTATGGACCCCCCAAGCAGAGTTGACCCTGTAACTACCTGGACTCCACTCACTTGGCTCAGGCCGGCTGGATTGTAGTGAATGGCTGAAGCATCATCGGCCTGTGCAACAAAGGCATTTCCTTGCCCAGCTGCCGCCGCCCCTTGTGGCTGGAACCGAAGCGCCTGTCCATATCCAAGCGACGGGCATAATAAACAGGTTAGCCACAGAACTAAAAGACTTGCTTTGTTATACTTGTTGTAGCCCTTACGGCGCGGCATATTTTCACTGACGGATCAAAGATTATTGCGACGACAACTATACCGCTCTTGAATATAAGATATAGACGATTAAGGGCGAGTTTGGTAGGGCCAAAATAGCCTATCGCCACGCCTTCTGGTTTGTGGTAGTTTGTGACCCTGTGTAGTCTAT
>JBBRRN010000361.1:0-4390 GCA_038200685.1 Nitrospirales bacterium | reverse complement strand
CGATTGGGCCAGCCAAATGTGCCTTGCGGCCTGCATCATCAGCAAAGGCATCGAAGATGCCAAACGTCGCTGGCCCCAACCGCAGTGCGAACCAGATCGGCGTGGTGGCTTCCTGATTCGCCAGGGCGAGCCCACTTTCGAGAAAGCGGGCGACATCCGCTTCTTTTCCTGGCTTGGCTTTCAATCGCACGAACAGAGCAACTCGTACCATGATAATCTCTCCCATTTGAGGTTAAACAATGTGAGTTAAATTCTAGCGATGAGTGTCAATCCGTACTAGTGGCAGAAATGACAATTATGCTACAGTTCTCGCCATGCGAATTTACGTGCTTGCTCTGAATGAAGTCTTCGACACCGGCTTAACCACGCTGCTCGACACCTTCGGCACGGCGAACGATCTGGCGGAATCCGCTGGAACACCTTCGGCACGGTTCGATGTGACGGTCGTGGGTGTCCGTTCCCGCGTATACACCAGTCACGGGCTGCTTGTGCCTGTACGGTCCGCGACACGACTTGCGCGCCCGGATGTCGCGCTCGTGCCGGCGCTCGGTGCGAAGATGCCAGAAACATTACGAATTGCGCTTGAACGACGAGACATTACGGATGCGCAAGCGCTCCTTCGTCGCTGGTCTGGCAGCGGCGCGCTGGTGGGTGCTGCGTGCACGGGAACGTTTGTCCTTGCTGGCACCTCGCTGCTCAACGGCCATCGTGCGACGACATCCTGGTGGCTCGCCCCGTTCTTTCGTGACGGTACCCGCATGTCGTACTAGACGACTCGCGAATGATAGTGAGTTCATCACGCTTCGTCACCGGCGGCGCAGCGCTGGCCCACCTCGATCTGGCGTTATGGCTGGTGCGTCGCCGCAGCCCGGCGCTGGCGGCGCTGACCGCTCGCTACCTGCTGGTTGACCCACGGCCCTCGCAGGCAGCTTTCATGATTCCCGACCACCTTGCGCACTCAGACCCGCTCGTCGAGCGGTTCGAGCGATGGGCACGGCGACAGCTCGCTGATGGTTTCTCGCTTAGCGAAGCGGCTCACGCAGTCGTGACAAGCAAACGCACACTGGCGCGTCGTCTGCAATCCGTACTAGGCAAGTCCCCACTCGCTTACTTTCAGGACCTTCGGGTCGAGCGCGCAGTGCATCTGTTGCAAACGAGCACGGCCAGTGTTGACCAGATTGCCGCTCAGGTCGGCTACGCAGACGGAGTAACGCTACGCACGCTCATTCGGCGCAAGATCGGCCGTGGCGTACGCGAGCTGCGCGCACGCAACTGATCGAAGAGTGGCCAACGTTCATATTTTGAAGTTCTGCTCACGTATCGGTTGGCCGGCGAAGGAGGCGAAGACTGATGCACAAGTATGAAATCATCATCTACTGGAGCAACGAAGATCGGGCTTTTGTCGCTGAGGTTCCAGAATTGCCAGGCTGCATGGCGTATGGCGACTGTTAGGCGGCGGCTCTTGCCAATGCAAACGACGCGATGCAGCTCTGGCTTGACACGGCCAAAGAATTTGGCCGTCCTATCCCAGAGCCCAAGGGGCAGCGGCTGATGCTGTCGTAATTAGAAGGTCCCCCTCTCCGATGGCATCACTTCCGGCTATACGCGGTACGGGTTTACGTCTCTCCCACAAAACAGCGCACCACACTAATTCCATATCGACCTGTGCCTGCCACTGTTCAAGTCCTTGTCATTGATTGCCTGAAATTTTCCCTGTCCCGAATACCAGTCCGCAGCGCTCCATTGCTGGGTTAGTTGATCGCTAAGCGCCGGCGGCAACGCGGGCGCACCATTGTTAGGGGTATGGGGGGTGTCGTGAGACTCCCCCCATGATTTCCCTATTTTCAGGGCAGCGATTGACTCGATCGCGGGGTAGTACTAAACTATAAAAGTACTACAATAGTGATGGAGGTACGCATGTTGGAATCTACGATAACCCGGAAGGGGCAGGTGACGATTCCCAAGGCGATTCGTGACCGCTTGGGAGTGAAAGAAGGGGAGAAAGTCCTCTTTGTGATGCGAGGTGAGGAAGTGGTCTTGAGAGTTATCAAGGGGACGATTCTTGATCTCAGAGGCTCAGTTCAGCCGACAGCGCACCCGGAGGATTTTGAGAAGATTCGTCAGTCTGTGAAGCAGGCTATTGCCAAAAAGGTGGTCGGGCATGGCTAGCCTCTTCGTGGACACTAATGTGTTTCTCCGTTTTCTGACCAACGACGACCCGACCAAAGCCAAGCGAGCTGAGACGCTCTTTCGTGATGCCCTGCGTGGCAAAATCAGGTTGGCGACGAGTCTGCTGGTCATCGCCGAGATCATCTGGACGCTGGAATCCTTTTACAAACTGGAGAAATCGGATATAGCCGCCAAAGTCGAGAAGATCCTGAACACGCCCAATCTACACTGTCCCGAAGCCCCGCTTCTCTTTATGGCCCTCGATCTCTATGTCCACGCAAATATTGATTTCGTGGACGCATACAACGCCTTTCACATGAAAGAGCAGGGACTCACAGAGATTCTCACCTACGATCGGAAACATTTTGCCCGCATTCCGTGGGTCCACATCGGGGATTTGTGATCGCACAGCAGTGGGGCTTTTGAAGTAGAGCAGAACCTATCAAGCGCGCATCAGCAAAAATATCGACAGCCAGCGACGGGAGTTTGAGGAGCACCGGTACTTTTGCTCGTTAGGGATCGCCGTGCCGACAGAGCGCTTTCATATTGTCCTGACGCGCCACGCGCGAGAAGCGGAATCGAAACTCTTCTTCCTGATGTTCAACGACACGTTACGTAGAGTTGGGGACTGCTGCACGGTTAAGCACTGGATCGGAGGAGCAGGGACGTTCGGGTGGATATCAGGCTTCGAAGATCCGAGCTGTCACTGGAACAGAAACATTACGTGCCCCCCCGCAAGTCTCGGAAATGGGATAAGTATGTCTGAGGTAACTCCTCGATCATTTCTGAATTGAGGTTCTATCTCTCCTCCCGGCCTGGGAAACCTCGTTCAGACCTCATGTTAATTCATTAACCAACGGCTGGAGCCCAATCAGTACAGTTCGTAAGTGCAACTCTTGCCTAGGAGAGAGATGGCCCCTTTCCTGCTTGCTCATTCTTCATACCTGCACTACAATGCGCCTCTCCTGTGAGGCTCGCATGCCTTTTCTCGATTCCTCTCTCCCTCAGCTGCTCGCCGGCGATTTGTGCGACAAAGTTAGTACCAGTCTTGGGGATCTGAACACCGTTGCCGACAAGATCACAGTGGCATTGACCGCCATAACGATGCCATGAAACGGTTCTCGACCGGAAAGGGCAATGTTCTTTCCATTGGTGAACGGATTCGCAGCCTGGGTGTCAAAACCAAGAAACCTATGTCCCCCGTCCTCCTTCATGGCTTATCTGTCACGGCATCTACAGAAGAGTCACAAGAAGATGTCTCTACCCAAGCTCAGGAGTGATCGTGACAGATGGCGACCATTGACGACGTAATTAAGTGGGCCAATACACTGCCGGCCTGGCAGGGTGACGCTGTTCGGCGTCTCCTCGTAGCTGGTGAGCAGCCGCTTAGCGCCGAGGATTATGCAGAGATATTCGCTCTGGCCAAAGCACATTTAAAGCTCGCATCAGATCCCGACAAGGTCAAGCCTATATTTCCCTCTGCTGGCACATTTTCAGGTGTCCCAGGAACCACGGTCGCGATCAAACTGATCTCAATGGACGATGTCTGTAACGTCAACATCATTAAGCCTGGCCAAACACAACCCTTTGCCGAGACCGGCATCACCGTCGTCTATGGTGGCAATGGCACTGGCAAGTCCGGTTACGCCCGTATCCTCAAGTTGGCCTGCCAAGCCCGCGACAAAGGAGACCTTATCCTTCCGAATGTGTTCGCTGTAGCTCCGAGTGGTCCACCAGCCGTTACCCTCAAGATCAAACAGAATGGCGCTTCGAAGGATATACCCTGGACCCAGGGTGCCACACCCGATCCACCTCTGACCAATATCAGCGTGTTCGACGGTCGCTGCGCCCGGGTGATCACGGATGCCCGCAACGAGATTTCTTATCTGCCTTATGGAGGGGACGTTTTTCAAAAGATGGCCGATCTCGTACAGATAGTTAAGGATGATGTGGAAGCAGAAAGGACGACACTTGAGCCTGTCCATGATTCAGCGGTGGCGGGGGGAACTCCATCGGCGATCTTCCTCGCATCGCTTTCAGAGACTACCAAAGACGACGACATCAACTCCGCGACGATCTGGACTCCTCAGGATCAGGAGGAATTGACTGGCAAAGAAGAGCTCGCTCGCTCCTCAGACCCCACAACCTCGACTCAAGAAACTGTCCGCCTCGATAAGATAAAGGGAAACGTTAATGTTGCAGCCTCCACGGCGGCAGCACT
>JBBRRN010000360.1:0-4391 GCA_038200685.1 Nitrospirales bacterium | reverse complement strand
GGGGTTTGTAGTGTTCAATCTTTTGGACTCGTTCGATCAGGGAACATCGTGTATCGCCGGTAACGGTCGTTTGGAATGTGGTTGCTGGGTATAGGTTGAGTGCGAGATGGACATTCAAACGGTATTGGTGACTGACGGCAATGAACGTGCAGCCCTAGCAGTAACCCGCTCGCTAGGACAACAAGGAGTTCGCATTGTCGTCGGGGCTGAAACGGCGCGATCGCTGGCTGGTGCGTCCCGGTATTGTACCCGGACCTGGCAATACCCGTCGCCTCTGTCGGATCCCTCCAGGTTTGTGTCCAGCCTCGTTGATGCTGTCGATCTGCTTGGTATCACGGCGATTATGGCGGTGACTGATTCTGCGACACAGGTGCTTGCAGAGAAGAGAGGGGAATTTCATTCTTCCGTCACAGAGGGGATTCCATCGTCGGAGAGTTATGACCTGGTGTCTAATAAATACCGCTTGATGAGTCTAGCCCATGAATTGGAGATACCGTTTCCAAAAACAGTCTTTGTTCCGGATGGGAATATCGTGGCGTTGGGTGATCAGGTGAGAGCCTATCCAGTCGTCGTAAAGCCAGGACGATCGCTTCTGAAGGTCGATGAAAAGTGGAGCAAGACGAGCGTGCATTTTGTTTCAAACGCCGAGGAGCTGACGGAGCTGTATCGAAGAACTCCCTATCTGCGGAGCCCCTCTCTGGTCCAGCAACGGATTGAGGGCGAGGGCCAAGGTGTATTCGGGCTTTTCGATCACGGGAGGCCATGCGCGCTCTTTGCGCACAGACGAATCCGAGAGAAGCCGCCCGCTGGTGGCGTGAGTGTGTTTCGCGAAAGCATCGAGTTGCCCAAGCCTATGACCGACTATGCCGTAAGATTAATGGAACGGGTGAAATGGCATGGAGTGGCAATGGTGGAGTTCAAGGTGGATCGGCAATCGAACGTTCCGATGCTGATGGAAATCAATGGGCGGTTTTGGGGGTCGTTACAATTGGCTATCGATGCAGGCCTCAACTTGCCATATCTGCTGTACCAGGCGATGAATGGTCTGCCTGTTGCCGTGCCGAATAATGCCTATCATATTGGTACGAAGTCCCGTTGGTTACTCGGCGATCTGGATCACCTGCTCTTGAGGCTCACAAAGTCGAACACGGAACTTCATCTCGATGCTCAGGCAGTATCGAGAGGCCGCTGTCTGGCAGAGTTCTTCAAACTGTTTCAACCTGATCTTCACTACGAGGTTGAATCGCTGACCGATCCAGCCCCGGCACTCATGGAGTATCGAAACTGGTTCAGTCATCTCACAGGAAGTCGATCATGAGTGTAGGGAGACCTCTCAGTCTGGGGGAGCACTGTTGGGCCTTCTTGTACGGTCTGCGTGAGGCGACGCGGTTCCTGGCCGGACGTATGAATGTCGTTCGACATCCGTATGAACGCTGGGCGGCGGTTCGGTTGCCGGACTCCGTGCAATCTGTTCTTTTTGTCTGTAAAGGCAATATTTGCCGCAGCCCTTTGGCTGAAGCCTACTTTCGATCCCTTGTTGTGAAGGAGGGGCGGCACATAACAGTGCGCTCAGCCGGCCTTGAAACAACCCCGGGGAAGCCGGCAGATGCTCGAGTCAAGGCTGTCGTTTTGGAGCGTCAGCTGTCACTTGACGAGCATGCTACGACCCAGGTTCATAAGGAATTGCTGGATCAGTCGGATCTGATTCTCGTGATGGAAATCGGACAGAAAGATCGAATTCAGGCGTTGTACCCGAGAACGAAGGGGAAGGTTGTGTTGTTGGGACGATTTGATTCCAGAGGGTCTCTTGAAATAGCGGATCCGTACAGTGGAACAAGCGAAGATTTCCTTGCCTGCTTTCAGCAAGTGAGTCGGTGCTGCGACATCCTGGCTGCCAGATTAGGTATGAAGAGTCATGAACAGTCCATGAGCCAAGTCTTGCCGATCGATCCAAAGAACTCATGACACCCGGTGAAAAGAAAACGACAGTCACATGAAAATCCCTTCACGTTGTGTGACTATTCTGCAATTGTCCACCAGCTATGGACCAGGGGGGGCCGAGAGAATGCTTGCCGCACTCTCAGCAACTCTGAACCAGGATCAGTTCAGAGTGCTTGTCGGGATTTCGTTGCCAGGATGGCTGCAGGGCGAATGTGAACGATTGAAGGTCGAAACCCGCGGTATCCCTCTTGCCGGCGCATTCCACGTGCAGTGGTTCAGGGCATGTTTTAACCTTGTCCGGAATGAGAACGTCGCACTGATCCACGCACATGAATTTGGCGCGATTCTATATGGCTGGATCATCGCCCGCCTGACAGGCATACCTTTTATAGGGACAATTCATGGCAAGAATTACTTCTGGGAAAAGCTGCGAAGGCGTATGGCCTATCGAATAATAAGTCGATCAGGGATTTTGGTGGCAGTTTCGGATGATCTAAAACGGTTTGTTATGGATAAAATTGGTCTCCGCGATACGAATATTCGGGTCATCTACAATGGTGTGCAGTCTGGCTCATCCGTGAGCGGGGATGAAATTATCCGTGGGCGAATAGAGTTGGGTCTAAAGGATAGCGATCATGTCATCGGGGCAGTTGGAAACCTCTATCCGGTGAAAGGGCATCAGTATCTTCTACAAGCGATGCCGGTCGTCCTCCAACAATATCCAGGCGCAACGCTGGTACTCGTTGGCCGCGGTGATTTGGAGGCATCGCTCAAGGAACAGGCAAAGCAGTTGGGTATTGAGGGGCAAGTCCGATTCCTCGGGATGCGACAAGACATTCCTAATTTGTTGGCCATCATGAGTGTTTTTGTCATGCCTTCCTTATCGGAAGGCCTTTCTTTGGCCCTTTTGGAGGCCATGGTGGCTGGAAGGCCTGTGGTGGCTACTCGAGTAGGAGGAAACGCTGAGTTGGTTGCCAATGGTGAAACGGGGATCCTTGTAGAATCAAAAGACCCCGAAGCATTGGCGGCAGCGATCTGCAAGCTCCTGGGAGATAAGGCCATGCGAGAGGAGTTCGGTCGCAAAGCTGTGACGCGAGCACATGGACGGTTTAGTGCTAGACAGATGGCCGACAATTACCGGACTCTGTACAATGACCTCCTGGGAAATGTCTAGGCATGTTTCAGATGTCTTCGCCAGTACCATTTGATAGGTGGAAGGGATCAGGTCAGACGATGGGTTCCGTCGAGGGGAAGGCAGGGTTGGAGCCATTGTCGAAAGCGCGATTTCCTCAGCTGAAAGAAGACAAGAAAGGGTTTTATCTCGTTCTTGCCTATCTACTCTTTGAATTTGGACGTCCGCAGGAAATGCTCCCCGGCCTCAAGCTCATTCCTTTTGGCACGGGACTCTCTGTGCTGATCTTCTTGACGGCGATCAGGTCAGGAAAGTTAAACTTCTCAAGATTACAAACCAGACTATGGATTCCTCTCTTCGTCATCATGGCGATTCATGTGCCGACTGCGGCCAACAATTACAAAGCTCTCATGACATTTAAAGACATGCTTCTCTTGTACGGTGTGTATCTTGGGATCGTCGCCTTCGTCGACTCTCTCGAAAAGATGAAGGTGTTAATAAATGTATGGGTCGGTATCCTGTGTTTCTTGGCGGTGATGGGGGTTGCCAAAGGTGGGCATGGTGTCGGTGCCTGGATGGGGGATGAGAACGACTTCTGCATGGTGATGGACATGGCCGTGCCTTTTGGTTATTTCCTCTTGTTTTCTGCAAACGGTGTCGCGCAGAAGGTGAAGCATCTGGGATTCCTGGGAGCGTATATCTTAGCGGCTATGGCAAGTCTTTCACGCGGAGGCTTCTTCGGGCTGGCTGCTGTGGGGGTTTATTGTTGGTACCGCTCGCCCAAGAAGCTCAATGCTCTCATCGTGGTTGCTGTGGCGGTGGTGTTCATGCTGATGCTTGCCCCAGCAACATACTGGGACGAAATTGCCTCATCTACCAGCGATGAGACGGTCGGGGAACATGGCACTGGAGGAGCGAGACTCTATACCTGGGGTATTGGAATGGAGATGTTTCTCTATAATCCAATTATCGGAATTGGGCAGAGTAATTTCCCCTGGGCGTTTGAGATGTATGAGGCCGGTCGAAGATTCCATGACAGATCGATGGCTGGTCGGGAGGCGCATAATGCCTGGGTTACCCTCGTCGCCGAGTTAGGTCTTGCGGGGATCATTATTATCGGAGGGATGCTCTTTCAATGTTACAGGGATCTAAAGTGGATAAGGACGAGATTTGCGCCTGTGAAGTCAAGACAGAAGCACGCTCAGATCGTACAAGCTGGAGAAGACATTCGCATGTATATTGCCAGAGCAATGGAAGGAAGTCTCATAGGATACATAGTCAGCAGCGTGTTTATTTCTACACTGTGGTATCCCGCTCT
>JBBRRN010000359.1:0-4408 GCA_038200685.1 Nitrospirales bacterium | reverse complement strand
TTCGCTCGCTGCGGCCTTGCTGGACGGCCTTTTTGAGCATCCCGTATAAGTGTGCACCTCTTTCTCCTCGCGACGAAGACAATGATGGACAGGCTCCTAGCTTCCGGCAATTGGCCATGGACTTGCCCTGGCAGCCCCTTGGAATCTGGGGATTCAAGAGGGATAATATATACATTGCACAGTTTGTCCCGCTCTGCCAAGGAGGCCGCTATGAGAATTCTTCTGGCCGTTGACGAGTCCGAAAACTCCCATCGCGTGGTCCAGTATGTTGGATCTCTCCTGGGCCGGACACCTAATGTTCTCGTCACTCTCTTTCATGTGCTCAAGCCCATGCCGCGAGGATTGCTGGAGCATGGTGGATCGGAAAATCCAGCTGCTGAGGCGCGATTGGGTGTGCAGTTGCGCGATGATCAGGAAGTCTGGATTCGGAAGGAACGGGACTCTG
The DNA here is from genome assembly GCA_038200685.1 of Nitrospirales bacterium. Classification (GTDB taxonomy): domain Bacteria; phylum Nitrospirota; class Nitrospiria; order Nitrospirales; family Nitrospiraceae; genus Palsa-1315. The sequence goes on along the minus strand of JBBRRN010000359.1, from coordinate 3,963 downwards.
AGTGCCATGTCCTGAAGGAGGCGTGCGAGACGCTGGCACAATCCGGATTCGACTTGAGCCACGTGGCGGTGAAGTATGGTCATGATGACAATATTGCCAGAAACATTCTCGAAGAGGCCCGAAGTGGACATCACGATACCATCGTTGTGGGGCGGCAGGGGATATCCCGGATCAAACAGATCTTCGGTGGCGGCACAACTGATCATATCCTGCGCGACGCCAAGGGCTTTGCGATCTGGGTGGTGGAGTAAAATGGTCAATGTTTGAATCCCGCCACGTTGATCTTCTGTCAGAGACAGTCTGATCCAATGCGCTCATTCTCACACGCAACACAGATGAGCCGTGGCGCATTGAGGGGGAACTGCCGTACACAGCCGGTGGCCTACTTCTCGAGCCTCTGCTCATTGGTCATGTTTCTATTTCTGAGTAGTATTCCAGCGTATGCGGAATGGGTGGCAGTTGAGAAAGAGTATCTGTTACCAGGGCTACAGAGTGTGTATGTCGATCCAGAGAGCATTCGCAGAGAAGGGAATCTGGTAACGATATGGCAACTCATTGACTTTAAATGGATGCAAGGGAATCCGAGAGGCCCTCATCGATTTTTGTCCACGAAGACCCACAAGCAATTCGACTGTGCGGGAAAGCGTGTTCGGCTGCTTGCCTTCATGGAGTTCTCGCGGGGTATGGGAACAGGCATGCCGCGTGACGGACACGTCGATAAGGACCACTGGCTTCCGATTGAAGCAGAGAGTATAAGCCATGCGCTCTGGGAAGCGGCTTGTAGCAAGGAATAATAGACCAACCCTTTTCAAATCCTTGAATATCATGGACCTTTTCAACTGAGCCTGCTAGGTAAGGCTCTATGCTACCTGCCCGATCTTGATCACTCAAGTCAGCCGGGATAGGCATGGGTGTTCCTACGGCCAAGGAAGCATAACTTTACACATCAAGGAGGCGTCGATGAAGAAGTTATTGCTCGCGGTCAGTGCGATGACGTTGATGATGAGTGGAATAGTCTTTGCCCAGGCAGAAACGCCTATGATTGATCAGCGCCAAGCGAATCAGGATCAGCGGATTGATCAGGGGATTGCGAGCGGGCAGTTGAAAGAGCAAGAAGCGAAGAGGCTGAGGAGGCAGCGGGAATATGTGAACAAGATGGAAGACAGGGCACTGTCCGATGATGTGATGACGAAAAGGGAACGGGCCAGGATCGGCGCGGCTCAGAATCGTGCCTCGCACCATATTGCTCGCGAGAAACACGACCGCCAAGGCCAGCCGCATCGGTAATTGAAAGCTGGCTGATGACAAGACGAGGCGCTCGGGATCGTATCCTGAGCGCCTCGTCTTGTTGATGCGAAACATTGTTTCTCATCCAGCAGGGGATTGTTACAATGACGTGCGATGATGCATCCTATGGTCTCAAACAAGCTGTTGAGTCGCCTCCCTCGGGCGCGTGCTTCCCTACTTCGTGCGCTTGGGAACCTCGCGGATCAAAGTGGGGTTCCCCTGTATCTCGTCGGCGGAGTTGTCCGCGATCTTTTACTGAAGCAGGAGAATTGGGATCTTGATCTCACAGTGGAAGGTGACGGGATCGCCTTTGCACGGCTGGTGGCTGTCCAGTATAGCGCTGGTCTGGCGGTATTTGAACGGTTCGCAACCGCGCGGCTCGCGTTTCCAGACGGACTCAAGATTGATATCGCGACGACTAGGCGAGAGTCCTATGCCCAGCCCGCCTTCCTGCCGACGGTTCAGCCCGCGTCGATCGAAGCAGATCTCTCCCGGCGGGATTTCACGATCAATGCTCTAGCGGTACAGCTCAATCCGCAGCAGTTCGGTCGTATGCTCGACCCCTACGGAGGGCAACGCGATCTTCGGGCTCGTACGATACGCGTGCTGCATGAAGGCAGTTTCCAAGACGATCCCACGCGCATCTTCAGAGCGATCCGGTTTGAACAACGGTTCGGTTTCCATCTTGAGCGCACCACCTCGCGCCTGCTTATCCAAGCAGCCTCCACGAATCTGATCCGGCAACTATCCGGTCCTCGATTACAGATCGAAATTCTGTTGCTGCTCGCGGAGCGCGATCCGGTGCGTGCGATTGCGCGGCTGGAGCAGTTGAAGTTGCTTCGCTTCCTTCACCGACGTCTGGGTTACACAGAGAACGTACAACGAACGGTCACGGCTGTTCCCAAGGCGCTCGCCTGGTGGGTGCATCGATTCCCGGATTCTGTGATCGACAGGCCGATCGTCTATCTCATGGCGTTGTCGAGCGAGTGCAGCCCGGCCGTTGTGGCCACGATGATCAGACGGTTAGCGCTTTCACGTGAGCAGGCTAAGAAGATGAACATTGGAAGACATCGGGTCGATCGCACGCTGAAGCGACTCACCGATCCAGGAACAGTACGGCGGTCACAGATATTTCGCCTCTTGGAAGATTTCTCCGACGAAGCGCTTGTCCTGCTCCTGGCAAAGCAGCGAAGCACGCACTCTGGGTTGCGGGGCCTGCTGAAACGACAGCTTGCCGAGTATATGAAAAACAAGGCTGTCAAAACGACGCTGACTGGGCGAGATCTTCAGGCGATGGGTTTGGAACCTGGGCCAGAGTACAAGACCATATTGGAAAAACTGTTGGATGCGCGCATCGACGGAGTGGCTACAACCGAGGCGGAAGAACGTGTCTTTGTCCGGAAGTGGCTCGGCAATCAGAACGTTCGCAATGATTGCTGATGAGATTGCAGGATGCTCAGAAAGATTGCCCGTGAAAAGTGAAATGTAAAAGGTGAGATGTCCGAACGAGCGCGATGACGACCGACGGAACGACGTTTCACGAGATGCGCTTCACGGCTGTTGGACGCGCTGTCTGCGAGTAGGCTGTTCAAAATGACCGTCCAGCAAGGCCGAAGGCGGAGCAAGAACCGGAGGCGTACCCTCTGGGGTACGTTGAGGATTCTTGCGAGCTGAGAACGACGCTGGCGGGCTTTTTCAACAGCCAGCTAATTCAGCGAGGTGATGGACAACGATACTTCGTTCGGCAGCAAGAGCGTTACGTTCGCCTGGTGCGTGGGGTCCGCCCGAATGAGGGCAAACAACGGCACCGGCTGTGGCACGTGGCTCGGTGGCAAGGCCAGCAGAACTGGAAAGTCGATCAGCGGCGACACCGTCGTCAGGCCGGCCAGGCGCAGCCGAAAGGCCATCAGAATGTCACGCAGCCGGCTGGTTTGATCTTCTTCGGAGAGCGCTTGGTTTGTGACAATGCCCACTTCCCAGAGCGGTCGGGTGATCGTGACAGGGAACGAAATGCCGAGTTGCAGGGCGGTGGGTGTCACATCGATCAAGATTCCGGCCTGAATCGCCGCTTCGCGGTCTCGAATGGCCGGGGGTTGTGCCGTCTGTTCCAGCAATTCTTGCCCACCTGCATGCTCTAGCGTGAGAGGTATTTGGGCCTGAGCCTGGAGAGCCTCGCTCTGTGCGGAAGAAGCCTCCGTTGGTACTTCGGCGTCGGATGGGGCGGGAATCACGATGTCTGTGTGAGGCAAGGCCTTGACAATACCGTCGTAGATCGTTCGGGCTGATGCAGACCATGTCTCATTAAACGGGCGACCTGCAAATGCCGCGTCGGCGGCTTTCTTCTCGTCGTGGGTCAAGGCTTTAGGGGGTGGTGTGTTCGTCATGCTTTCAACATAACCCGCTTTGCTGGGATGTCAAGGGCTGTGCGATTGACGCTGATTCGGAAGGAGTCAATCGGGTAACGGTTTGCCCTTGGTTTCAGGTGCGAAGAGTAAGACGACCAATCCTGCCAGGTAGATCAATGCCACCGTGCTGGCGGCTCGGCCGAATGTGCCGAGCGTCGTGACAAGCCAACCAGTGAGGAACGGCGAGGCGGAGGCCAGTATCCGTCCCGCATTGAAGCAAAACCCTGCGCCAGTGGCACGAAGTCTGGTTGGATAGAGTTCAGGCAGATAA
>JBBRRN010000358.1:0-4408 GCA_038200685.1 Nitrospirales bacterium | reverse complement strand
TCCATCATCTTCAGTCCTTTCCCTCGCGGAAGTCGGGTAGCTTCTAAGCGGGGAATCAGGGTTACTCCGAATGCACGCATCGCCTGCTCACCTCCTCGGTGAGGGGTCTGCGAGCAGGGAGAGGCCCCGCCTCCCCGCTTCCTACATCTTGCTCCGCTCAGCCGCCAACAGTTTATCGATTTCTTCCACAATCGCCCTTTCACCAGCCAGATCCATATTGCCGACACGCTGCCAATGGATCACACCCTGCTGATCGATCACATACACGGTGGGAATAAACTTCCATCCGCCGTACAATTTGTCTGTCACCTTGCTTGGATCAAGCAGCTACGGATAGGTGACTTTCACTCAAAAGGCCGACAAGAAATCGCTGACATTCTTCTTGGAATCGCCGGAAGAATTGACGCCGAGCACCGCCACGCTTTTTCTTTTTATCATCTCAGAAACTTTTCGGAGAGCCGATCCCTGTACCATACAAGGGTCACAGATATGGAACAGTCCTAGTACGGTGACCTTCCCCTTGTAGGTATCCAGCCCCACGGTCTCACCGGTACTGGCCGTCGATGTAAACACAGGTGCCTTCTCTCCAACTTTGAATAGTCCCTCCGCAATCACCTGCTAGGTTGCCATACAAGAAATCAGCAATACAAAAAGTGCGATCCACAGTTTTTTTCATGACGCGCACACCTTCCTTACTGCTCAATGTGGAGATGAAATTTCTGATCAGGTGAGTCCTGCATATAATTGAATCGCGACGCACCATTCGTTTTCACGTATCACCGTATCCTACCATGCAGATTTTTTCAGGAGCAATGGGCGGCCATCCCGTTGAAGATCGCACATGCTCTGCCTGGCTGGGACAAAGAAGTCCTCACCATTCGAGGCCGCAGACCCATGGTTCGATGGTGTACTCGCTCAGAATGTCTTGCGAAGACTGTCGGGTGTGCTGGACAAGATCTTGCTAGATCAGCTCTAAGACCTCAAAAGCCAGCTAGATCCACTTAGGGTGCCTGCGTCAACAACCCAGCATGCACTAGTAATCTCTTGTACAGAGGAGATTGCATCACCAGAAAGTGCGATAAAACATGCGGCAGGCTGCCACTTGCCTATTGGTAGTGCCGGGCTTGGGTAAGAAAGAGGGTGGCGTAGAGACCTTGCTGTCGCATCAAGTCATCGTGCGTTCCCTACTCGATGATCTGGCCCCGGTCGACGACAAAGATCCGGTCGGCCATTTTTACGGTAGACAGCCGGTGGCTGATTAAAATCGCGATACGTCCCTGAGCGAGCTCGTGAAACCGCTCGAACAATTCTCCTTCTGCCTTGGCATCCATCGCGCTGGTGGGCTCGTCGAGAATCAGGATCTGAGAATCGCGGAAGATGGCCCTCGCGAGCGCCACCTTTTGCCATTCGCCAATACTCAGCTCATGCCCGCCATCGAACAGCTTGCCAAGCAATGACTCGTACCCCTTCGGCAAACGTTCGATGGCTTCATGGACTCCAGCCTGTTTTGCAGCGTGGGTCACTGTAGCAAGATCCACATCGGACGCTCGCACACCCAAGGCGATGTTGTCCTTTGCCGATAGTTGAAACTTTACGAAGTCCTGAAAGATCCCGCTGACGGCGCCGCGTAGATCGGCAATGGGGTATTCCCGAATATCTGTTCCATCGATCGTAATGCGCCCCCCCCCCGTCGGATCGTAGAGGCGGCATAGAAGCTTCAGCAGCGTCGTCTTTCCAGCGCCATTGGCCCCGACAAATGCAACATGTTCACCGGGTTTGATCGTAAGGGTGAAATCTCGTATCGCGACACGTTCTTCGAGCGGGTATTGGAATGAGACACGATCGAACGTTAGACCCTGCGTAATAGGTCTGGGAATGTGTTTCGGATGTGACGACTCCGGCAAACGGGACTGCACTCCAAGAAACTCATCCAACGAGGATAGAAACAGGTTACTTTCATAAAGGCTTGACACACTCCACCCCAACCCCTCCAAAAATTCTGATGCCCGCTGCACCGCTTGGAAATACATGACAAGGCTGCCCAGTGTGAGTAACCCATGATACGTCTGAACCGCCACGAAGCTATAGACCCCGAACACACCAGCCACTCCCACGATCTGCGCGGCAAGACCCGCGAGTACCCATCGGCGCTCTAACGCAATCCGTTCCCGGCGCAGCACCGATCGCGCGTCAAGGAACCATCCCCGCAATCGAGGGCCGAGGTCAAACAACCGGACTTCTTTGGCTGCCGTCGCTTGGGTCAGCAGCGTATTGACGTACCAGGCCTTCCGTTGAAGCGGTGTCCGTTCGCGTTCCCATGCATACAACCGGTTGGATTGTTGCAGGCGGACGAAAAAGTATGGGACTGCTGTCAACATCAAGACTGGAATGACCCCCCAATGCAGCCACCAGAGGATGCCCATCATCGCCAGTAAGGAAATCGCGTCTTGACCGAATTGCAGTAATGCATTGAGGATTGCTGTCGGGCGATAGGGCGCTTCTTGCTGTGCACGATGCAGTGTGTCTTGATACTGTGCATTCTCGTAGTACTCAAGATCGACTTCAACCGACTTGGCCTGGAGGAGCGCATGCATGTGATCCGTGACCACTTGAGATTGAATTCTTGATATGAGGGAAGCTGCAACGGTGAGGATTACACTGGCGACTGCGACGCCCGCTAACCCACCGAGGATCGTGGTGATGTGGGTCATCGAAGATTCGTCTGCTGAAGTCTTGAGCCCTTCGGTCACGGCATCGATCAATAACTTCGTGAGATACAAGACCAGTAACGGCAAGAGGCCTTGAATCACGCGCACAATGATACTGCCGACAGCTAGACGTGGACTACTTTCCCATACAAACGAGAGGGCACGGCGAACCGTCTGAAGGAACGGGTGGATACGAGAGAGCATAGCGTTCATATGCGTATGTCTACTGGAGGATGGCTACCTCAGAGAACAGCTGTTCGGCCCTGTTTAGACACGATGGTCAACTCCAGGTTCCGCCTGCCTGAGGGCTCGGATGGATACGAGAACGTCACTGTGAACTGCTGCCAGTACTGTCCTATTTCATGAAACGGGTGACCATCGAACATGAGCCAGGCATGTCCATCGAGGCCTGCCGCTTCCTTCCTAACCCCACACCGAAACTGAACAGCATCGCCCGATCGCCGCGCTAAATGATAGAGCGTCAACGATCGGGGAAAGCAATTTCCCTTCTTGTTATAGGGGAATAACTGGAGCCATCGATCGATGTAGTAGACCAGATCCTCAAAGGAATACCCATCAGGATTCTGCGCCATCGAACAGTGATGGAGCCGGTCCAATACCTGCGGCAACGGTTTGATCCTCAAGAGGATCCGAATCCAGGACACCGTCAACGCAGCCCAGAATACCGCCTGATACTTGTTTACGACTCGCATCATAGTCGATCCAGTGTAGCAAGCCTCATTACAGATGCCGGCAATCGTAGGCGCCAACAACAAAAAAGCAACCGTTAAGTGTCTTCCTCGACCTGTGAATCTCTCCGTTGGGTAACAGGAACCGAGTAGGCACCGCAATTGTAGAGTCACACGAACGACAGCTAGCCCTCGTGTTCAACCCATCGATTGAGTGCCCCGCGAATTGGCGCAGGAACGAGACTTCTCACTGCCCACTGAAATGGCCGAATCAGCCGCGACACATATGTCAGCAAGCGACGTGAGTGGAGCCAGGCGGGAGGCGACTTGACCATGGGAGATTCATCACGGCACAGAACGAGACCGAACCGCCATTGCTCCCACCACGAATCCTTTAACGCAAAGTACAACGCAACGGCTTGCTCTTCGTGCACACCCTCACGAGGATCGGCCAACAGTGTTGCCGGCATACGCTCAGAACACATACGAACATCTATGTCGCCCGAGTAGTGGGCCCGCACGCCTTCCGGAAGCGGCGCATCCAGCACGAGATGCGCAAGCGACAATCCGATACAGACCAGCCGCCTGCAGCCCCAGGTCGAGGCGTTCGAAAAGATCCGCTCCCAATCCAGATCTGGATGAGACCGTAGAAGCTCGGCGACATCACAGACCCACTTGAGCTGTTCCCAGGCATGTTTCGATCCATGCACACAGAGGACAATCAAGAGATCTTCCGGGGCCAATCCCTGAACCGTCTTGTTTCCCAGTAACACAGGCGTCCGCTGCGCCCAGAACTCGGGACGATCCAAGCGAAACATGAAGTGCTGGTGAGCCATCACCCACTGTAGATCCAGCCGGAAGAGGGTTCGTTTCTTGATGAAGACATGATAGGGACCTTCCTCATGATCCGACTCTGTCGCAGGGTCCTTCTGCTCATAGCCTTGTGCCAATAAGATAGCGTGAGCCTCCCTTATTGCGCGCTCCGGAATGAGGAGGTCCATGTCACTGAAG
>JBBRRN010000357.1:0-4411 GCA_038200685.1 Nitrospirales bacterium | reverse complement strand
CCGGGCCAGAGCGTTTTGAGATCAACGAGGAACGGCGGGACCATGTTGCTCTGATCCACATTGTGACAGGTGGTACAGTTGGCCCGGAAGAGTTCCTTGCCTCGGGCTGCGACCTCGGCGTTCACTTTGGCCCCTCGTGGCGACGGCAGGCTATCAAGGTAAGCGTTCAGATCAAGGAGCCTCTTGTGATCGACTCTCAGTCCGACAAGGCTTTCCGGCTTCCCCACCTTGCCCGTTTTTGTCGCTTTCACAAACGGATAATTCGTGACACCCGTCTCCTTCAGAATGGCTTCATAATCTTTTGTAAGTTGCTCTCCCGACGCTCCGCCGATTTTGGCCATGAACTGCTTGCCCTCAGGGGTGACGAGCGTGGTCTGATCCAGATTCATCGTGTACGACGCATTGCTGATGTCATCCAGTCGCCGATGCTCCCCGGCGGTGCCCCAGGGCGCCGCAAGATCGGTTCGGAGTAGGGGTGTATTTTTAACGGGATTGCCGTTCCCGTCTGACGTCTCATCAAACGTGCCGACCGGGTAGTACTCGCGGTTCTTCAGGTAGGCATCCACTTCCGCTTCTGTGGAATCTGGCGTGAGGCCTTTGGGCGCCCGCCCGATAGTCTTGCCGCCCAAAGTCACTTGCAGATTGGGATAATAGGCCCTGGAATTGGCGGCCAGCGCCAGGAGGGCGCCCATATCCAGGTTCAAGTTGGCAGGCCCATCGATCCGTCGCCCGATCGATCCTCCTTTCGGCAAGCTATACACTGATTCATCGGTGATCGTGTGACAGATCGTGCAGGCCACTCCGACTTTATCGCCGGCCATCACATCCAGTTTTCCGTCCCCATTTGTATCTATGGGAATAATGCCCACGACCGCGTTCGCATTGATCAGCGCCACGGTGGTTTTCACATCATTCAGCTTGGGAGCCTGTTCGGGGGAGAGATCGGTTTTCAACTCTGCAGCCATGACGTCACGCATGTCTGGAGGGATCGCCTCAATATCGACTTGGAGCCCCGCCTTCAAGGCCTGAATCGGCGTGAACTTTGCCTCCAGCACTCCTTGCGGCAGACGCATGGCATCGGTCCAGAACCCTTCGTTCCCAAACGTCTCAAACCTGTACACCTCTCGTCCGGCCGCTGCGTCGCCTGTTTCATGAGGAAACGGATTCTTGGTGATGGCGGGGCCGTCGGATTTGGCGCTTCCTCCGGATCGGACAGTTTCCTTGATAAGCGGAGGCGGCTCGGTGCGTTGACTACACGAGACGGCGCCTATGAGGAACAGCGCTGCGCAAGCAGCCGTTGCGGAGATATGGATGAGACTACGAGGGAATGTAGTGATCATGTCTCCTCCTCAGATATAAATAGCCGAATGCTCTAAACCTAACAGGAAAGGAGGGTCTGGCAAACTAGTATCATGCCTAGTTTTTAGCTCCGGCGATTTGTATGTTTGGCGTAGGATCCACGCCAGCGGGCATCTGAGGGAACAGGCTGAGCAAGCCCCGGAAGGGGCGGAGGGAGCAAGAGCAGGAAGGGTGCTGAATTATTCGCCTTGGAACAGGGATGCATACAGTCCCTGCCGATTAACGAGACAGGAGGTGTAGATCAGAAGGCTTAATTCGGTCATCAGGCGCTGAAGCAGCCCGAAGTTGGACCAGGTTGACGATGGAGTCTTAGCAAACCAGAAACTCATCGGCGTCGATGAACCAAGAACTCTTATAATAAAGTCGATTATATCGGCACCCGCGTATCGCATTCAGGATCATACAAAAACTGTTTCGAGTGTAATGCGAGGCAACCTTGAGCGCTGGCAGATCCGATGACGCCCCCATTGGCCAGTCGCATGGATGCCCTCGTAGACGAATGGGGGAGCCGCCTCTTCAACGTCTCCGCGCCTACCGCGCCACGGACACAGAGTGGTGGGGCACGACGAGAAGCCCACTCTCACGCGGGCGGCCTATTACGCACCCCAGCCGCGCGGCGCAGTTTGTGCGGCACAAGCTCCGGGACATGGTGAGACGGGCTCCGCAAGTGATGGTCAAACTCGCGAGAGCCCCGAAGGGCCTGCGCGGGATCTCGAATAATCTGAGCTACATTTCACGGGATGGGCAACTCGACATCGAAGATCAAGACGGACAGATCATCACCGGCAACAGGGAGGATTTCCGATCCCGAAGCATTCCACCAAACGCGATGCCTTTCATCTCATCCTGTCCATGCCGACACGGACCGACCCGCTCGCGGTCCAACGGGCCGCCCGCGAATTCGCGACACGTGAATTTTCCCATCATCAGTACGCCATGGTGTTGCACACGTTCGAAACAGACCCGGACCCGAACCCGGCGCGTCAACCGCATGTGCATCTCGTCAAGACTGCTGAGAAAGAAAAGGGGAGACCAAAAGAACGTGAATAATCCCGCGTACGGCAGTACTTGCGTTAGAGTGCGGTACCAGAGGATACCATTAGAGAATACAGATAAGAGAATGGCAAGCCTGCTCTCCTCCTCAAACGCTACTTCGAATATAGTCCGTCTTTTTAAGGACAGGCAGGTTCATGGCCGAACTGGCGCTGCCCGTAAGCCGGAGACTCCCCGCCCTTCTGCTTGTGAGATCAGATATTCGATGGGCTTGCAACAGCCACCATTGGTGGCCTGGTCAGCGCATGCGGTCAGTCCGACAATCAAATCTTCGCGCGCACGAAAGACAACAAAATCCCCTGGCTTATTGAGTGGGCGACGCAGATGAAATTTTTCCCTTCTGGTCAATGTCATAATTCATAAAGATATTAAACGTGGTTGAGATCAATTCGGGTGGCCGCTCAAAGTGGGCAAAGGCACGGCGCAGGTTCTCGTGACAGCTGGGATGATAATCTGTAGCTTTTGAGAGCATGTGAAACATCTGAAGGCTGCACGGAGTCACTAAAAAATCGTGCCGACCGCACGAATCCTCGATGATCGCAAGTAGCGGCACCCCCGCATTGGAAAATAAGGTGTGACCTTTGGTGAAACGCACGGTCTCGTTATAATCAATGCTTCGACCCGATGACAGCGCATCCAACGGTCGCTCGTTTGAAAAACAAAACAGATCGGCGACCTGCACTCCGGTGGGTGAAAGAACAGTGAGTTCATCATCCGTGCGAAGGCGAAAGCTAGTTCCAGATTGAGCGTGAATGCAGGTCGGCTTCAACGAGATTTATCTTTTTGTTTCATAAACTGAAACGGACACTTCCAGGACTCTGGATTTTCACGTCCTGAGTATTGAATCGACTCCCAGACATCCCCATGCGCAAGCACCATGGGATTGATCGATCCTTGAAATTTCAAATCCTTGTGGCGAATGGTTTTGACCATGGCCGCGTAGGTTCCTTCTTTCTCAAATGTTTCAAATTGCGACAAGGCGTTAAACACCATGGCTGGGCGTGAAAACCTTCGGGCGAAACGCGAGCTTTCCGGATGCAGCCCGACAACAAAGAGTCGTTCGCCATTGAGGCTTAAACAGAATGAAGGATCGTTCGGATCGGATGAGTGAATCTTGCCCCAATCAACCGCTCGTTCCTCCTCGGAAGACAGCAGCGACAGTTCTCGCCAGAATTTGTCCTCAAAATCGATTTCGTTATCAGGACTATGATTGGGGGCGGTAAAAACAGCCCAAAAGCTCATATAACGAGATTGGGTTGACCTCTGTAATGCTAAAAAGGTTAGCAAGTCGGCGCGCAATTTGTGCCAATGAGTCCCGGAACCGAATTGGCCATACGTTCCAATCACATAGTCATTTCGAACCACCGACTGAATAGCCGCGACGCACGGATAATGTTTTTGCAAGATCAATGCACGAATTTCATTGTTGATATCTTTTGTGTTAGGCAAATCGGTCTCAAATAAGGAAGCGGTGTCCGAAGAGAGCATGCCGGGGTCTCTCATAGTAGATCACTCCTTTCGTGGCTAACGGGAGCTCAACGCCTGTTCGCGGACGGGACCGCTGAAGCATTTACAATACGAACGTCCTGTGTCAATCCGCCTCGAATTCGGAACCCTCTCGAGCAATTTTTGTTGGAGAGATGGCCCGGGTGAAACGCGACTTGCTCTCTTTCCGAGAAAAAGTTGTCCGGGTTCCGGTTGAGGGTCATCTTGCCGACGCGCTGCACGGGGACCACTTCTTCAGGGATGAGTTTCGTGGGTCCAGGAGATCGAAATCGAATTCGTGCTCGTCCTTTTCTTCGCCGACTTGTACCCCGAATTCCCATTCGGGATAGGCGCCCTGTTCGATCGCCTCACACAGGTCACGATTGTGAAAGTCCGGGTCTTTTCCCGAGATCTTCTGTGCCTCACCCCACAACACCGAGTGGAGACCGAGCAAGGGCTTCCAATGAAACTTCACGAAGCGGGCCTGGCCCTTGTCGTTGATCAACCGGAAGGT
>JBBRRN010000356.1:0-4412 GCA_038200685.1 Nitrospirales bacterium | reverse complement strand
CGGAGAACCCGGACATCTCACCGGTGGGGGTGCAGGTGCGTAGCCTGGTGAAGACTCTCGCGATACTCACCAGCCTCTCCGAGCCTGTCAGCGATGGATTCCATTGTGGAGCCGGTCCATGAAACAGGCTCTGGAGGAACAGACGATAGTTTGGGCCTGCCAGCACGGTCTCGACTTCACGCGCCAAGCCGACGGCCTCATCGATGGTCCATTGCGGGAGGAGTCCCGCGTGAACCATCAGGAACGATCCCTCGCGATGATGGAGCGGTTGGCGGCGGAGCCAGGCGATCAGTTCATCGCGATCGTTGGCGTCCACGATGTCGTGAATCGTATCCTTGTGTCGTAGCGGGGCTATGTGTTCAGCTACTGCGAGTAAGAAGAGATCGTGGTTGCCCAGTACAATCTGGGCAGCATCGCCGAGCCCACGCACGAATCGGAGGAGGGGGAGAGAGTCGGGGCCTCGATTGACAAGGTCGCCGGCTAGCCACAATCGATCCGTCCGGGGATCGAACGAAATCTGATCGAGGAGCCGTCTGAATGGATCGAGGCAACCTTGAATGTCGCCGATTGCGTAAATAGCCATGAATGGAGGGTTCCCGTGATGGGCTGAGCCTACCCTGCATGCCGCGGGAAAACAAGGCGAGGATTGTCGCGCGAGGCTAGAGAATATTGTGCGTCCTTGGCCTATTCCGCCTTGGGTTCGAAAGGGACCGTAAATTGAAAGATGCTGCCACGGCCGGGCGCACTGTCCACGCCGATGGACCCGCCCGTGGTCTCATCAAAACCGCCAAGTCACCTTTCCATAGACGCTCCGTTGAATTTCCGTTGGGGCAGAGGAGAGGACCGGTTCTCTGAATTCAGGCCGATGGGAGTCCAGCAGGTTTTGCCCGACCAGCGAGAGCTCAAGTTGTTTGGTTGGCCGCCAGCCGATGCGAGCATCCAGCGTGAAATACGAAGGCACTTGCGCAACTGTGAACCGGTCGGCATAGCGGCCTCAGAGGTCCAATTCAATATTATGGGGGAGCGACATCGGTGAACGGATTGAGACCTGGTGCGCCGGGTTTTCACCTTTGGCGTTTCCCGCCGTGGGGTCGGTGGTGCGGTTGGTATAGAGATGCATGTGGAGATACGTGTAGACGGCTGGATAGGCCACCATTCCAACGGATGCCATTCCAGCATGGCCTCCATAGGTCTCCGCGCGCAGTTTGTTACTGGCGTTAAACGGGAGCGAAAGATGGAGGAGAGCTGGCGTTGTTTCTACCGTTGCCGCTCCAACTTCTACTGTACGGAGGTCTTTATAGTTGTTGTGAAAGGCGGCCAGATCAACGGAGAGTGTGGTACTGAGTTGATTGCGGTATCCGAGTTCGTACGCCAATGTTTTCTCATTCCCATACCCACGGTTTCCGGCGAACGTGGGTAGAGCGGGAAGCCCTCCGGTTGCGGCGCTGGGGGGTACCGTAGTTTGGCTGATCCAGGCATCGTCTTCGGCTCGTGAGGGGGGTCCAGCGCAGACGCCCGTTGGGCTGCACGACTAGGCCGGTCAGATCGTTGCGTTCGATCTTTGACCCTACCGTGAGGGCGAGGGTCTTCGGGGCGATGGTGATCTCATCCTGGACAAAGCCGCTCCAGAGATTCAGTACGCGGCTGGAGGGCGAGAATTGAAGCGTCTCACTATTGGTGAGTTGATCGTTGGTAAGTCGATAGCCCAATCCCCAGACGAGGTTGTGGTTGGGAGCGGCGGCCAGGTGATGTTGAAAGTCGATATCGGCGATGTCGCGCTTTCTCCGCTCTGCGGAGTGGATCGCTCGCTGCGATCGTAATAAGCCTGGAGGGTAAAGCTCGATGTCGGAGAGACGGTGTGGGTCCAGCGCCCCCAATAGGTTGCCTCCGATGACATACCTTTTTTGATCGGCTGTCTGAAAAAATGGTGTAGTCAGAGTCGGTAGTGCGTTGCGCTCCCGGTATTCTCCTTGTAGAAGCCCCCTTGCAGAGTCAAAAAGTCGTCATTCGCTGCACTGTGATCCATCCGCATGCCTCCGCGCGATTGACGCCAAGAATCAGTGGCTGGGTCTCCCGTGGCCGTGGCTTGGTCGTTTCGGGCAAAGAATTTTCCATAGGCCCGAATGTGCGTACGGTCTGACAGCTGTGTGCCGTAGCGGACCCCTGTAAACCCGCGTTCCTCCGCTCCCGCTCCGCCGACCAGCAAACCTCCCTGGGTGTCTTTCGCTTTTTTGGTGATGACGTTGATGACGCCATTGACGGCGTTGGCTCCCCATAACGTGGCACCCGGTCCACGAATCACTTCGATCCGGTCGATGTCCTCCATCAAGGTGTCCTGGATATCCCAGTGCACTCCTGAAAAGAGCGGAGAGTAGACGGAACGGCCGTCGATCAAGACGAGGAGTTTATTGGCGGACTGGCCATTAAATCCACGGGAGGAAATGGCCCACTTATTGGAGCAGTCGGGCCACCTGCAGTCCAGGGACCATCCTGAGTGCCTCAGGAATACTTGTGGCTCCGGAGCGTCGGATGTCTTCTTGTATCAGTACAAAAATCGCAGCTGTTGCCTGTGCGAGCGGTTGGGCTTGTTTGGTGACGAGGTCACCTTGACATTCAGCAGTCCCTCGAGACTCAATTCGGTCAGATCGGAAGCAGACTCCTGTTGCCGGTCTGGATCAGCAGCCCGGGCTTGCTGGGCGTTTGGCGAATACAAGGTCAATCCGACGAGGCTCAATGCCAGAAGACAATGAGCTCTGCGGGTGTGTCTTCCTGGTCTGCTCATGCCTCGGAACTCCTTGTGTTTTTTCCTGAGCGGAACCTATCGAGTTGTGCCGCTCGAGTTTCAGAACGGGTGCCTTCGGTATGATTCATGACGAACCCTGTTGCAGGGCGCGCGTAGCCGTTCATGCAGTTTATCGGCGGTTGTTGAACGTAACTTAAGAGCAGGAAAGAGCGGCTCGAGGGGGGATTCGACAAGATAGTTCTCGGCCCAGTTAGGCTAGGAGAAGACAGGGGATGTTCTTGATGAGATCGCGCTCGGCGCCTCGTATGGCCGAAGGTCTACGCTGCCTTCCTGGCAGCAGAAGTGAGTTCCTGGCGGAAGATCACGCAGGCGTTGTGATGCTCCGCTTCGATGAGGGCGATCAGCCGTTCGGCTTGGTCGCCGTGATTCGTCCGGCAGGCCTCCTCCAATTGCTTGGCGAGGGCGGCGCTTGAGGATTTGAGGGTGCGGGCCAACTGGCGTATGGTGTCGTAGTCTTATCCCTGCCAGACCTGTTGCAGGCTGGGGTGGGCTGTTGGAACGATCAGGGGTACTTGGCTTCGATCACGCTGCGTAGTCCACCACGAGCAGCAAATTCTCCCGTGACTTTTGCGTGCACAGGCCGGCAGGCCTTTACGACATCGTGCAGAATGCGGTTGACCGCGTTTTCATAAAAGATGCCAAGGTTTCTGTATGCGTGGAGATACATTTTCAGCGACTTCAGCTCTAGGCACTTTTTGCCGGGTTTGTAGTGCAGAGTGATGGTGCCGAAGTCCGGAAGGCCGGTCTTCGGGCAGATGGCGGTATATTCAGGAATCTCGATCGTGATGTCGTAGCCCTTGTATTGGTTCTGGAATGTTTCGATGTCCGGCAATGGGGCGGTAATACCGCTCTTGGCATGCCGCTCGTTATAGCCAAGCTTGGTGGTCTTCGATTTTCCCCCAGCCGTTTCACGTGTCACGCTTCACTCCTCACCTCTTTCTACTAGACTTGTTTCATCCATTCTACTTGACCGATTTTTTCTAATTGAATGTAGAGGGTCACCCAGGGGCAAGCCATCTCGGGATACACCTCACACAAGCCCCCTTTTCGCACACCTCCGCAGGGGCCATGGCTCATGAACTTCGGGCACTCGGCTTTGAGCGAATCGTCCGGAATCGGAGGCCGCTTATGGACTCCACCGGCGTGCTGAGCGCCTTCGCTTTCACCTGGGATGATCACGCGTGTTGACATATGGGCCTAGTTTAGACAGGTTTAATGAAATCGGCAATCTCTCTTTCCACTCTCTCGAAGTCAATTGCACGCTCGGTTCGTGTGGAAATCCGGTAAATCACAAGTAGTTGGGGCGAATGGCCTACAGCCTTGGAGTGTGCTAGGCCTTCTTTCTTGCATGGTGGGCCTTCTGAGAAGTAGCTTTGATTATCAGGAAGTTATAATATTTTCACTGGCGCATGATTTGAGGGGATACACAGACGTTTCTCATTGACAGTCTTTTTTAGGCTTTGTTACCATGCAACATCTTGTGGGCGGAATTTAGTCCAGCTCATTCAATCTCAAACTCCTGCGGGCTTGTTGTATATAATTATATCTTTCCGATAGGCGATGGATCTTCATTGCCGCAATACAGGGAGGTGTTCCGATGAGTCTTGAT
>JBBRRN010000355.1:0-4413 GCA_038200685.1 Nitrospirales bacterium | reverse complement strand
TCGGCCAGCCGACGTCATATAAATATCTGAACGAAGATGTTTTCTCTGTGGCACCGACCACAGCCTTCCCCAGCTCTTCAGCCCCTTTCCCGCCATCGGCCCAATGTGTTGAAACTGCGGCATCCACCGCACCGACCTCGCGAGCCCGTTTTCGCACCCATTCCAGCTCAGCCACCGAGTCATCGATAAACGCATTAACCGCAACCACCACAGGCACCCCATGGGCTTTCACGTTTGCAATATGTTGCTCAAGATTTGCAAAGCCTTTGGCCAATGCATCTTGATTCGGCCCAGTAAGGCCTACCGGGAGCGGCGCTCCAACCTTGGCTGCGCCTCCGCCACCGTGAAGCTTGAGTGCACGAAGCGTCGCAACCATCACCGCTGCTGCCGGCTTGAACCCTGAGAGGCGGCATTTGATATTGAAAAATTTCTCTGCTCCGAGGTCACTCCCAAATCCGGCCTCCGTGACCACATAGTCTACACAACGTAAGGCGATGGCATCGGAAAGGATCGAGCAATTCCCGTGGGCAATGTTACCAAACGGCCCCGTATGCACAAATGCCGGAGTTCCCTCCAGCGTCTGAACCAAGTTTGGTAACAACGCTTCTCTGAGCAAGACGGCCATGGACCCGGCACATCCAAACTCTTCTGCCCGCACTGGCTTACCATTCGTTGTAAACCCAATGACGATCCGCCCGAGCCTGTGTCGCAAATCGGCTTGACTCGATGCCAATGCCAGTATCGCCATCACTTCAGACGCTTCGGTAATCACAAACTGGCCTCTACGACCTACATCCCCTTCTCCCAGTGAGATCTGCCGTAACGCCCGATCGCTGACCCCCAACGTCCGTGGCCAAGTGATCCGATTTAGATCTAGCCGAAGTTTATTTCCGTGAAAGAGATGATTATCAACAAACGCCGACAAGAGATTGTGGCTGGCGGAGACCGCATGGGCATCGCCGGTCAAATGAAGATTGATATCTTCCATCGGAAGGACCTGAGCCCTCCCTCCTCCAGTTCCTCCACCTTTAATCCCGAACACCGGCCCCAAAGAAGGCTGGCGAAGCGTGACGGCTGTTCGATGGCCGAGGCGGGAAAGACCCATGGCAAGCCCGATGGATGTTGTGGTCTTGCCTTCCCCCAGCGGGGTCGGATTGATGGCGGTCACGAGTACATATTTGCCGAGCGGCACAGCATGAAGCCTTTCCAGCACGTCAAGCGAGACCTTCGCTTTCAACTTTCCGTACGGAAATAGCTCGTTGGCCCGGATGCCAAGCTGATCGGCGACATCCTGAATTGGGTGCGCCTTCACTGACCGATTAATCTCAATGTCTGTCATAGGCAGGGCAACGATATGATCTATACCACCGTATGGCACGGCAGTATAGCATAGGAGGTACGTGAATTCGGTGGGTTGTGTGGGATGCGAAGGATGGGTGACGCGAGGAATCTACTAAGCTAGTCGAGGATATATTTTACGGGATCCAGCGCTTGGCCATTCACTTTGACCATGTAGTGCAAGTGAGGACCTGTGGCTAATCCAGTACTGCCGACCAATGCAATAGCTTCTCCACGTTTCACACGCTGCCCTTCTTTGACTAACGACTTTGCGAGGTGGCCGTAGACAGTTTCGATTCCGAACCCGTGGTCGAGTTTCACAAGAATTCCCAACTTAGGATCGAAGCCGACTGCGGTGACACGTCCTTGAGCCGGAGCCTGAATCGGCGCATTGGCCGCAGCGCCAATATCCAACCCGTCATGCCACGCAGGCTTCTCTGTAAATGGGGAAACCCTGGGCCCGAACCCGGAGGTCACCCAACCCTTCACCGGCCAAATGGATGGAGTGGCTGCCCATCGAGAAGACTTCTTTTCAGCAGCCAACGATAGCTCTTGGAGGGACTGTTCTTGAATCGTGGATTCTTTTGACAGCCAATCTATACCATCCCTAATTGAGGCTATCATTTCCTGCTCATTGAGTCCGCTCGAAACAGCAGATGAGCTCATTGGGCTAGTTAGAGCACTCTGACTTGATTCAGGTGAGCCGGAGTGCTGATTCTCTGTGTTACTCTTGAGGGTACTCTCGGAGGTAGAGAGAGTAGTGCCATCGGGAATGGGAGTATCTTCACCACCTCGACCGTTTGTCACATCCCCTGGTTTAGGATTCTCGATGCCTAACATCACACGAAGCCGCTGGTTTACCTCTCTCATGGCTGTTAAACGCTTCTTCAAGTCATCGACGGCACTGGAAAAAGTCCCCGTCTGCTCCCGTGCACTCATGGCTTCTGCACGAAATGCCGAGAGTTCCAAAACTTCATTGGTCCTCATGACATAGTGCCCAATGACAAGTACGTTGACAAGGACTAAGACGGCTCCGACAATCAATAGCTTACTGACAAGCTTACGAGGGAAACTATACCGCAGTGGCTTGGCTGTTGCGCCACGAAAGACCACGATAGTATAGGAATCGTTGTCCTCGGCGCCGTTTGTCTGTCCCATAACCTTCATCCCCCGCTGAGTGGGCTACCCTAATCCCACCAGTAATTGATCACTGGCGAGTGTATCGACAGAAATTGCTTCAGTCAACCCCTTACTTGTATGAATGTCTCCTTCACCAAACAGTTAGCCGTGGGTCTCAACCCGCACCCACCGAACATATGCCTCAAGGCCTTCCGTAACTGGCAACGCAATAACTTCAGGAACTTCATAGGCATGCATTGCCTTGATGGCTTTCTCAAGTTCACGATACCGAGGTTTAGTAGACTTCAATATGAGCAGCGCTTCTTGAGCCTTGGCAACCTTTCCCTTCCAACGATAAATCGATTGAATGCCTGGAATGACATTCGCACAAGCAGCAAGTTTCATATGTACCATTTCCTCGCCAATCCTTACAGCTTCTTTCAGACTTTTCACCGTCACCATGACAACAAGCACCTGCTCGGCTGGTTTCTTTCTCATGGGTGTGGCCATCGTCAGACAATCTTTTCGTTCTTTCCTGACCTGCCACGCGCTCTCTTGGAAGAGAGCAATTTCTGGACCTAAACTACATATGTGCGCATATGATTATCACAACCAATCAATATCTTATACATAATGCAATTAATAGCCTAACCTTTTGTAGCCCGCTCCATATCAAAATTGAGCCACCATGAATCCATATGCAGACATGAGCTGACAAAAATGTGCGGTCTTTGTTTTCCTATTCTCGGAATAAAGAAGAGCACTCACGGCTCGTCAAATCGACCAATGTCTATATAGAAAATGCACGCCTGATCGCATCATGGTCTCATTGACAAGCTTTTCTCCGCTCACTTATTATGTACAACATAAGTAAGGAGGGCACCCTATGGGCTTTGTCATTTCCCCGAAAGAGCTGAAGACACGCCTTGATAAAGGCGACAAATTGATCCTACTTGATGTGAGAGAGGACTGGGAATATTCCCTCGCAAAACTGGATGGCTCAACGCTCATCCCTCTTGGAACGCTCCCTCAATCGCTCTCTAAATTGAGCCACGACTCAGAAATCATCGCCATCTGCCACCATGGCATGAGAAGCGCCGATGCCACGAATTTCCTGCTTCAACAGGGCTTCCCAAATGTGAAGAATTTGGTGGGAGGAATTGACGCCTGGTCAACCCAGGTAGACGGAACCGTTCCTCGATATTGAGCCAGCTCGACCACAGCATGTGGTACGCGTGCCTGCCCCTCACCATGAACAATGCGCCAGGCCTAACCCATACGCTCGCGGAAATAGTCGACGGTATGCTTGAGCCCTTCACTGAGTTCAGTTTTTGACTCCCAGGATAATTCTTGCCGGAGCTTGCCTGAATCAATCACGCTCCGTGCCTGCTCGCCACCTTTGGCCGGCCCATGAACTTCCTTACATGTCGAATTCGTGTGGTGGACTAAAATTCTGAGCAAATCGTTGATGGAAGTCTCTTCTCCTGTTCCGACGTTAAACGTCCCTTGTATATCCTGACCCATCGCCGCAAGATTTGCTTCAACGACATCTTCGACATACACGAAGTCTCGTGTTTGCCGTCCATTCCCATTGACGATCGCCTGCTCGTTATTCAATAGCTTCTGAATAAAGATCGCGACCACCCCAGCCTCTCCCTCAGGATCCTGCCGTGGACCATACACATTGGCATAGCGCAGGGCCACTACTTGAAGTCCGTTCACTCGTTGATAGTAAAAAAGATACTGCTCCCCGCACAGTTTGCTGATGCCATACGGCGACAATGGTTTCGTAACATGGGACTCAGGGGCAGGATAGATCTCCTGCTCGCCGTAGATAGCCCCACCGGATGAAGAGAAGACCACCTTCCGAACGCCATGCTTGATCGATTGCTGCAGGACGTTCAGTGTCCCAAGGAAATTCACCTGGGCATCGAAGGTTGGATCTTCTACAGATTT
>JBBRRN010000354.1:0-4417 GCA_038200685.1 Nitrospirales bacterium | reverse complement strand
GCACTTCGACGAAGGTCTTGTCAAGGACGGGATAACGGTACAGCCTGATCCCTTCCTTTCAGAGACACAATCGAGCAGGCTCATACCAGAGTCAATACCGCCTCAACCAACTGATCGATTGATCGCTCATCGGTCGCGATTACATGATCGGCGGCCGCTTGATATTTCGGCGTTCGCTCCTGCAACACGTCTTGGATTTCATCGACGAACGACTTGGTCCCTGTCAACGAGGGACGCTGAGTATCCCCGCCGATTCGTTTCGTGATGGTCTCGACCGAGGCCTCAAGCCAAAACACTGTGCCATTCTTCTTCAACACCTCGACATTCTGCGTTCGAAGTATGGTCCCACCGCCGGTATCGATTACAAGCTGGTCACGGTTGGCGAGTTCCCGACAGATATCGGATTCCAGATCACGAAAATATTCCCACCCCTCTTGGGCGACGATCTCCGGAATCGCACGGTGAGCACGCTTGACGATTTCTGCATCGGTCGACACGAGCTTGCGACCCAATCGTGCCGCAAGTCGTCTACCCACTGCGCTCTTACCGGCACCCCGATAACCGATCAACACGATATTCATGAAAAGCGAGATTCCAGGACAGTACGCATGACCTCAGCTGGAGCAGCCTGATTGGTCCAGAGCTCGAACTGGGCCGCGGCTTGATACAGAAACATCTCGAGCCCGGGAATCGTGCGACAGCCTCTCGCTTTCGCATCTTTTAACAACTGGGTGTCCCGAGGGTTGTAGACGATGTCCATAACCGTCAGTCCTGCATGAAGCAACGCCGCCGGCACAGCAGTCTTGTCTACTTTTGGCGACATGCCCATCGGTGTGCAATGGATCAGCACATGAGTATCTGGGAGGATCTGTCGTAACGTCCCTTCTTCGAGATGCGATTCCTGCACGGCCATCCCTGTCTTCGATTGGAGATCTCGGGCCAATGCTGCACGTTCTTGGCTATCGATTCCGAGTATGGTCAAGCGACCAACCCCAGCCTCTGTCCCAAGGGCAAAAGCAATCGCCCGAGCAGCGCCTCCAGACCCCAGCATGACGACTTGATTCCCTTTCAACGCCACACCATTCTCACGAAGCGCGCGCAAGGCGCCGATCGCATCGGTGTTATGCCCTGTGAGAATCCCGCCTTCAGCCACAATGGTATTGATCGCGCCGATGTGTCGTGCGGTCGGCTCGACAGAATCAAGAAATGGAACGGCTGCCACTTTATGGGGAATGGTTACACTGGCGCCGCGAAAGTTCCCAAGAGCGCGAAGACCCTTAATCGCCTCACCGATCGCCTCCACACGGAAGGCCAGATAGACGAAGTTCAGCCCAAGTTTCTGAAAGGCAGCGTTGTGAATGGCGGGTGAAAGTGAATGCTCGACGGGATTGCCGATGACACCGCAGAACTGAGTATGTGCGTTGATGTCCATAGAGTCGAACCGTCATCGTTTCTATTGTATCTTCTGGCCAACCGACAAGCGCCCATAGCCGTGCGTGAAACGTTCCCCTTTTGCATGGGGGACCTTCTCACGAAATTGTCATCCCCCCATCGATCGGAAAAGTTCCTCCGGTAACCCATGCTGCTTCGTCCGAGGCCAGATAGAGAACCATATTGGCTACTTCTTCTGGTTTCCCAGGCCGACGAAGGGGATAGTGCGAGAGAATGGGATTCAGTAGTTCAGGGTTACCCATCAGTGGAGCGGCCATTGGCGTATCGATGAGTCCTGGATTCACCACGTTGCAACGGATGCCATCCTTGGCGTAATCGACTGCAAGAGCTCTGGTCACGGCATCAAGCGCCCCCTTGGAGGCGGCATAGGCCGACAATGCGGGAAGACCGACCAAGCTGGCGACGGAGGAGATATTGACGATCGCTCCATTACCCTGCTTGAGCATCTGCGGCAACACCGCTCGTGTCATGCGAAACACCCCGGTCAGGTTAACGTCAAGAACCTGCGCCCACGTCTCATCGTCGATCTCGTGCAGGCGCTTTCCAAAGTCTCCTACTCCGGCATTATTGACAAGGATATCGAGCCGCCCGAACTGCTCCACAGTCCGACGCACCGTCTCCTGGACATGTGATTCGTCCGTGACTGACCCGGCAACCGCAGAAGCTTTGCCTTGTTCCTTCACAATGTCCTTCACCACCCGATCTAACTCCATTTGCCGTCTTCCCGTAATCACCACCGAGGCCCCTTCGCGCGCAAAGGCTTTTGCGATCGCTTCACCAATACCTGCGTTGCCTCCCGTCACGACCGCGACCTTTCCCTGCAATCGATTCATCGCTCGTCATCCTCTCGTACTTCGTGAATATCAGCGGCTTCACCTAGAGACTCGCCCGCGAGAACTGCGGGCCACAAACCAGACTCGATTTTCCTCGCCACCGTAATGAAGCCAGAATGGGCGACCATCCGGTGATCTGGCCGTACACTGCGTCCCTGAATGGACCACGTCCTCAACAACGTTTCAAACGTTTCGACCATACCAAAGACGGTCGCTCGGTGAAGAGCCTCAACGGTCTGCACCACTTGAGGAACGGTGGGAACGAAGCTCAAATACATGCCACCGGAACGGAGAGCCTGTGCCGCGTGCGGCACGACTTGCCACGGCTCAGGAAGGTCGAGAACAAGACGATCGAACGGCAAACCATCGTCAAGCAGGCTGATCCCCTCGTACGCATTCCGACGGAGTGGGATAAGGTTCGGTACCGGGCCCATATACCGTTCAATGTTCGTCATCGCCGTCCGGGCGAAATCCTGACGGGCTTCGTAGGTTACCACCAAACCTCGGGGGCCCACGGCACGCAACAGGGCCATCGTCAACGCTCCGGAGCCGGTTCCTGCCTCGAACACGCGGGCGCCAGGATAGACGTCCGCCCACATCGGAATGAGGGCGAGGTCCTTTGGATATAATACTTGCGCGCCACGCGGCATCTTCAGCACATAGTCACCGAACGTGGGCCTCAGCGCCAACATTGTTTTGTTACCGGAGAGCGTGACTAACGACCCATCAGGCTTTCCAATAAGGTCGTCGTGGGCGATTTTGTGACCGCTCAGTTGGTAGAGATCTCCAGCCTTCAAAGTCAAGGCATATTGCCGCCCCTTCTTGTCCACCAGATGGATACGCTCGCCTGATTGAAAATATGACATTCACCCATTCTAGAAGCGCCACGCCTGGTTTTCAATCACACAACCACCACGATGCCGGATTGCTCGACCTGTGGCGAAGCTCTCCTCAGGGAGACAAGTGAGTTCTTTTTCATGACAGTCCTCCACGGAGCCACGCCTGTCCAGACGAATCCACAACACTC
Source organism: Nitrospirales bacterium (assembly GCA_038200685.1). GTDB lineage: Bacteria > Nitrospirota > Nitrospiria > Nitrospirales > Nitrospiraceae > Palsa-1315. The sequence continues at coordinate 1,105 of JBBRRN010000354.1, read as the reverse complement.
ACGCACGGTCCACTACTCGGAGATCTCCAGATGCACGTCGCAATCGTGACGACGAAACATTCCGTCGCGACATCCTGCCCCTACCGACATAGCCACTTTTTCCCATATAGACTACCCTGGGAGGCGTTGTGGCGATTAGGCCTCTTGCCCTATAGCCATACGTACACACCTGCAGCAAGGTTGCCTCACCCCCATCTCAAATTTCCTCATTAGGTTGTTCTAATAATGCTGTTTTCCCTCGCGATTCCGATCTTCCGCTCTTATGAAAAATCCAGCATAGGATTTGCTCCGTAGAGAGATAACACAATGCGTAACAGGAAGCGCCAGATTGAATCGTTTGACGAATCGCTGTCTCTCATACACTAGGACAAAAGAGCGGAAGGCTATCGGGCTTACGATGATGCAACGCAAACCATCAGCTAGTCAGAGGAGGGGCGACGACATGAAAGAAAATCTATTCCCAACCCCTGAGGCGGGCGAATTTGTCGAGACTGCAAAGGATGTTGATGCGGACGATCCCGACGCGAGCGACCTCTTGGATGTGATCGGGCGAGATACATCTGAAGAAGAACAACCTGAGGAGCCCACGAAAACAGTGACTCGCACCGCCGTGAGCGGCGGCCCATTCATGTTGGAGTCACTCTACTTTCGCTCTTTCGGCGAACGCGCCCTCTTGACCAGAGAAGAAGAAGTCGAACTGGCAAAGAAAATCGACGGCGGGACCAACACCATTCGGAAAATGTTGCGCCAGACCATACACGTCCTTCTCCGTCTCAAACGTTCAGACTCGGTGCTCGATGCGCAACACACACTCCAGATGGTCAGAGGTTTGAGCGGACTCTCAGCCACCGCAATCGATAAGGCTCAGCAGAGCCTTATCGGAATACTCGAACCGGGAACGGGGCCACACAAACTTCCAGTTGCTATCGCCAAACAGCTCAAGGAAGAGTTGGCGACCCTCCGCTCTGCTCGGATCGTGCTCGAACGGGCAAAGGACGAACTGGTGCGCTGCAACCTACGACTGGTGGTGGATGTCGCAAAACATTACACGGGCCGGGGCCTGACCTTGTTGGATCTCGTGCAAGAGGGCAATATCGGATTGATG
>JBBRRN010000353.1:0-4418 GCA_038200685.1 Nitrospirales bacterium | reverse complement strand
CGCCGGCAAACGGACACTCCAGATGGAGCTCGTCGATCCGGCGCATGAGTGCCAGGTCCTCTGACGACACCGCCGTGGGCTGGTAGTAGGCCGTCGAGCGCGTCAGTTCCAATACCTGACATTGCCGCACCAGCGGGAGTGGGTGGGTTCGGTCGATCATCGCGTTGCGCTCAGCAAGCCCGCCTTGGTGAGCGCCCCTTCTAAAAAATCATTCTCCAGTGTGAGCTGTCCGAGCTTGGCGTGCAGCACCTTGAGGTCAGGCTCCACCGTCTTCTTGGCGTGCTTGAGGCCGCCGAACACAGCGACCGCGGACTCCTGCAATTGCTGCTTCCATTCCGAAATCTGATTCGGATGCACATCAAACTCTTCAGCCAGTTCGGCCAGTGTCTTATCACCCTTGATCGCGGCCAAGGCCACCTTGGCCTTGAATCCAGGTGCGTGATTCCTTCGCGTCCTTCTCATGCGCTTGCTCCTCTGTTGGCCGTGCGCTCCACGGCTTGGGTTGAGCAAGACTATCACTTATCGACCTGTCCGAATTTCCAGCACCACCTCTTTCCATCAGCCCGGGGAATCCATTCAAACCGATCGTCCGTAGGGCAAGGTAGGGTGCGGTGATCATTTATTTTTTTCAAACAAGGAGGCCGTGATGCATGTGATGGGACGTATCGGATTCATGGGATTAGGAATCGCATTGGTGGGTGCGCTCAGCGGTACGCCGGTCTTCGCAGCGGATAAACCAGTAGAGGACGGGTCGAAGATTATGATCACGTCTCCGAAGGATAAGGACAAGGTCAGCGACAGTTTTGAGCTGAAGTATGAGTTGACCAAGGGCTCCCAAGCCGCTCATGCCCACGTGTTTGTGGACAATGAGTATCAGAAGGGGTTTCAAGGAACTTTTAAGGGCCTGAGCAGGGGGACGCACCAAATCACCGTGACCGGTGCCACAAAGGACCACGCCCTCGTCGCCGCCAGCCAGACCATCACCGTCGAAGTGCAGTAATACTGCAACCAGTCATCTTCAAGGCCAGGGCTTCTTGCAAAAGAGGCCCTGGTGCGCCGGGTTGCACACACCGTTTCCAACTCTTCGCAAATAGAGAGAAGGGGCAGGGAGAGGCCAGGTGCCCTTCTTGCTCGCAGAACGCGCACGATAAGAATGTGCTCGTTCGATGCGCGCAGTAAAGGGCAGCCTTGGCCACTCCCCTTAGCAGATGTTTGGATCAGAGGAAGCGATGGAGACTGATGATCTTCTGTGCTCGCGCAACGCGCGCAGTGGAAGATCGATCAGCCCCCATCCCTGAGAGAAAACGAGCTAGCTTGGGAAAAGCAAGAGATAGTGGTCCGGCGCACAATCCCAACCCTCCTTTGCCGCATTTCATTACACTCACATTGACACGATCGTTTCTTGAACATAGCCTGTTTCAGGGCCTGCATCACAAACTGTTATTGTTCAGCCGGGAAACAGGATTGAACATGCACAAAATTTTCCCCGGCAGAGTTACGAATGCATCTGTAGCGTATTACCACTTGCCTCCTGTTTGGATTGGGAATGATCCTTTCCAGGAGAGCACAAATCTATTGCGTCATTCATTGAGTGAAGTGGTATTTAGAAAAACTCTTCCCTCCAGGATCAGTGTGCGGGTGTGTCGAGATGGCCTATTTATTTTCAATTTTTCCGATTGGGGGCCTGGCGCATCAGTCACTACCCCAGAATGGAAATCGAGTCCGGGCGAGAAAGTACCGAAAAAGGTACAAGATGCGGAGAGAAAAGCCGAAGAACACGTTTATCGTCGAGTTGAAGCAATGAATGCCCACCTAGCTTGCCTAAACTCTGCAATTTCGACGTGTCAATTGGCGGGAGTGCGAATCGGTCAAGTTGTAAGTCCTTCTGATGTTCTTAACCTTCATTGGAGAAGCAGGGGGAGGTGGGAATTTGGCCTCAACCCGTACGGGTCTCCTATGCACGCCTACGTGACATTTCAAAGAAATCTTCTTGCAGAAGGCTCCAGGCAATCTCGACGAAGTCTGGTGCTATCTATGGAAACTATCGAGAAGTCCTTTGAGACATTTGAGGCTTTGGTTAGCTCAAATGTCTCAGACTGCTTGACGATGTCAGCTATCTTGCTCCAAAGCGTGAAGACATACGGTGCGCATGACTTTTCAACCTTGCTCACAATGTCTTGTACTGTCTTAGAGAAACTGGTTTCAGCCATTTGGAAAAAGATGATCGAAGATAACACGAGTCGAGTAGAGGAGGGTGCAGCCATCTCATTTATTGGCAGTGATAGGAAAAAAAAGCTCCAGGGCAGAGACTATACGGCCTCCGTAAGATTAGAAATTCTCTCCCTCCTTGGCCACATCAGCACGAAAATATACGATGACCTAAATAAAGTGAGGACCAGCAGAAACGACTGGCTTCATAATTTTGAACAGGTCGACGAGAATCTCGCCTCCTTGGCAATCCAAACAGCACAGCGACTTTTTGAGCAAGTAACAAAGATAAAACTAAGTCTCACAATCTCGCGTTCGATATCCTATTAGGAAACAAATCTGGTCGGAAGATTCAGCTTACTCCTGTTTCGCGGCAAGAATGGCTCCCCACTTCTCTGGTCGTTGGGCTTAGGGTATACGACTTCATTCGTCATTGATGGCTATGATGGATGTTCCAAAAACGGTGCCGATGCGATCTCTCGAGGAGACGCTCGGTGGGTACATCATGCTTCCTCGTTTAATCAATAAAGTCCGTCTCCTTGCCTAAGGGCAACTCCCCCAGGCCTATGCCGCGAATGTCCTCAAGGCCTAGTTCACGCTGGACGGACGACTCCTCTCCTTTACCGAGTTGAATGCCGAGGCGTTGCGCCAGGTTGCTGTCAGGGCCAGAAGAGCCAACCGCTCAAGTCAAGCTAGTTCTCCGGGCAGATGGGTGCCGGGTCCATCGTGCGCTCCGCCACTGGCACAACTCAATGGGCGGCGGCTCCCCCGTGAACAGCCACCGCGGGGCTGCTGAAGGTCGCCTGCGGCAATCCCTAACGAAGAGACTTGAAGTCTTTTCTAATTGCTCGGCCTGAAAGCCCATCCAACAACCCTACTTCGCACCGCGCTCCTTCTTGTCGCCTTACCACCTTACCCCTCACTCATACCGGGCTTTGCTGCGTACACCCACGTTTCATCCCCCTTCTCCCCTAACCCCTCACGCCTTACCTCTGACGTCCTCAGGGTACTGCACAAAATTGAAAACATAAAAGCGACAGAGGGTACAAAGTTGTACGTATACGTAGTGGCCACAATGCTAAGTCATTGATAATCCGATCTTGTCATGCTGGACCATTAATTGCTATTCCCTTGTGTACGTTCATTCACTTAACGAGGGAGACAATAATTATGTGTTGCCCGAAATGCAAAGGATTGATGATGTTGGAACGATTCTCGGACTTTTTTCTGGCCTTTTATGCCTGGAAATGCGTCAACTGCGGAGCGGTCATCGATCGAACGATCGCCAATAACCGGAGAAATAGCCTTGCCGCCAAAGCCATGAAAGAAGTCGAAGCGGCCACCGTGTAACACAGAGGCCCAAAGACATCGGAGCTCCGGTATCGCCTCTGTATGGAGTTCGACAATACGCGGACCGGAGTTCTTGAGTACGTTTCAGGCAAGCACTTGCCGGTGAAGCACGCCCCCTAGCCAGCACTCCACGATCAATCATCGGTTCTCGGGATCTTTTCCCTCCTACCCTGTACGATCTCGCAACGATGCGAACAGGCTTCTAATATAGCAAGGCAACGGTCTGAGCGTCGCGCCATAGCCAAGCCGGAGAACACGCTCATCTTTCGACCTTCTCTATGGGTGCCCGATCACATTTGGGATAGCTCCGATCCCGTAGGCTTAGGTAAAACACGAGCCTTCAATCCCCGCCGCGCAGCTCCCAACTTTGTATGTCTCATCACATGGTATCCCGACCAGCTCCGGCTGTATGATAGGATCTCGATGCTGCGATGGAATGACGCTGCGGTAGCAAAGACCGCACCCAGGGAGCTTCTGCCTGCTGATACCTTCCCACACTCAAAAGAGGAGAACAGCATGAAGGACGAAGACAAGCATTCGGGGCGGCTCGTCTCACGCCGCGAAGTTATGGCATATCTGGGGGCCACAGGCGCGATCTGGTTGACGGGTGGCAATCTACTTCCTCAATGGGCTATTGCGGGTACGCGTGAGCCCTCATGTGTGGTTAGACCAGAACAAACCGAGGGCCCGTATTTCGTCGACGAGCGCTTGAATCGCTCTGACATCCGCTCGGATCCAACCGATACGCAACTGCGGCCTGGCACGCCACTGACGCTAAGGCTGCTGGTCTCGCGCCTCGATACCGACAACTGTCAGCCCCTGCCGGGCGCTCAGGTGGACATCTGGCATTGCGACGCGCT
>JBBRRN010000352.1:0-4422 GCA_038200685.1 Nitrospirales bacterium | reverse complement strand
GTGGGCGCGAGCCCACCTATTTTTTGCGCGCGCGCTATATTCGGGCCATCGAAGAACTCGGAGGCGTCCCGCTGGTCCTTCCACTCCTTGCAGACCGGGCTACGAGACGGCGTCTCCTACAGCAGATCGACGGACTCCTCCTCACCGGAAGCGGGCCGGACCTTCCGCCGTCATTGTATGGTGAACGTCAGCGCTATCCCTTCGAAACCGTGAGCGAACGTCGCGCGAATTTTGAACTGGACATGGTCCACATGGCACAACAAGCTGATGTACCCCTGCTCGGCATCTGCGGAGGCATGCAGACCATGAATGTCGCCTGCGGCGGCAGTCTGTTTCAGGACATTGCATCCCAAGTTTCGACATCGCGCACACATCGGCAACACAACCGAGCGACAAATCTCAGCCATGCCGTCACAGTCGAACCGGGCAGCCTGCTTCGCCGCATCGTACGGTCGGTCTCAATGCGGGTGAATAGTTCACACCATCAGTCGGTCAAGGCTGTCGCGCCATCATTGATCGCCAGCGCCTTGGCCCCCGATGGTATCGTGGAGGCGATTGAATCTCCGGTCCACCGCTTCTTTCTGGGCATCCAGTGGCATCCGGAATTTCTCTTCGACCGGCACCCCCTCCAGCGGAGACTGTTCGAAGCGTTTCTTCGCGCCGCCCGCGCAACAGACCGTGGGGCCTGAACCCGAGACGCGAGCCATGCACGATGAGTGGAATTGGCCTGCTATACTTGCCCCCAGATGGAACAGAAGCTTGTCGATGCTACAGTGCGCTTCGCCATCCTCGTGGCCTGAGGACATACGTTGATCCGCCGACTCTTCAGAACCAAATCTATTGAACAGATCCTCGCGGACGCAGACCACGCTGAACATCGTTTAAAGAAAACCCTCACGGCCTGGGACCTGACAGCGCTCGGCATCGGCGCGATTATCGGCACCGGCATCTTCGTCCTGATCGGCACCGCCATCGTCGGCGATGCCCACCGACCAGGGGCAGGGCCTGGAATCATTCTGTCTTTCGTGCTCTCCGGCCTGACTTGCGCCTTCGCCGCACTCTGCTATGCAGAGTTTTCCACCATGATTCCCGCAGCCGGCTCTGCCTATACCTATTCGTATGCCACGTTGGGAGAATTCCTGGCCTGGATTACCGGCTGGAACCTCATTCTCGAATACGGCGTGGCCTGCGTGGCCGTCGCCATCGGATGGTCCGGCTATTTCAATAATCTACTCAGGTTGGCTGGGATCGAACTGCCGCACTGGGCGACGCATCCGCCCGGAGGGCCTGACGGGGGTGTGGCAAACTTCCCTGCCGCCATTATCGTGTTACTTGTCACTGTCATCCTCGTCATTGGGATCAAAGAAAGTGCCCGCGCAACCGGCATCATTGTGTGCCTGAAGCTCGCGGTCATCCTCTTCTTTATTGCCGTGGGTACGCCGGCTGTGAATAGCGACAACTGGACCCCCTTCCTGCCGCAGGGATTCGCCGGCGTCGGCGCGGCGGCGGCGATCGTGTTCTTCGCCTATATCGGATTCGACGCCATTTCGACGACCGCCGAAGAAGCCAAAAACCCTCAGCGGGATCTGCCGATCGCAATCATCGCCTCACTCAGCATCTGCACCGTCCTCTACATTGCCGTGGCCGCTGTCCTGACCGGCTTGGTCCCCGCAGCACAGATCGACATCCATGCGCCGGTGGCCGCAGCGCTGAGCATGGTGGGCTTCAAGTGGGGAGCGGCAATTGTGGCATTCGGGGCCGTGGCCGGCATTACCAGCGTACTCGTCGTGATGATGCTGGGTCAGATCCGGGTATTCTTTGCCATGTCGCGCGACCACCTCTTGAGCCCCTGGCTCTCAACCGTGCATCCGCGCTATGGCACGCCCCACTATGCCACCATTCTCACCGGCATCGCCGTGGCCACGCTCGCTGCCCTGATTCCCATCGGCGACGCGGCGGACATGACGAACATCGGTACGCTCTTTGCCTTTGTCCTGGTCTGTATCGGTGTCGTGATCCTGCGCTACACGAAACCCAACCAGCCCCGCCCATTCCGGCTTCCGTTCATGCCGGTCGTCCCCATTCTTGGCATGCTGGCCTGCCTCGGCCTCATGAGCTTTCTCCCATGGGTGACCTGGATTCGATTCGCCATCTGGACTGCCATCGGCATTGCAGTCTATTTAGGATATGGCTTGAAGCACAGCAAGCTAGCCGGCCCATCTCCCGATAGCCACCTTCCAAAACGTTCCTAGCAGGATGCTGAAAAAGTCTCTGTTCTCACCCGCCCACCCCGGTGCGCCAAAACGCACCTTTCACCAGCGGCGTTCTCGCATCGTTCAGGTCCTCAGCGTACCCCAGAGGGTACGCCTCCGGGCCCTCACTCGCTGCGGCCTTGCTGGACAGCCTTTTGAGCATCCTGCGGGAGTGTTCTCCTCTGTTGTGCCACGCATGCAGCCCATTAAGGCTCTCACGTGCCACAATAGTTCTTCCACAGCCTGCTGTAAGAGTGAATTAGCTCGATTTGTCTGCAGGCTGAGCCGTTAAGGCTGGAGCAGAGGCCGGTGTGGTGTCAGCAGGAACCTCCGGAGAGGCGGCAGGCTGACCCGTCGGTGCTGGCGCCGCAGCTGGCACGGTGGGTTTAGGAGCGGCCGGCGGCTTGGGAGGAGCAGGCCTTTCAGGCTTGATGCCTCCTTCCCACGAGGGACCGGAATACATATCTGCCGAGAGCCCCCTGGTTTTCCATTTTTCTTCAAAATCCGCGGCCGCCTTATTCGGCGTCTCACCACTCCCCACGACATCATTCCACGGATAGGCTTTCGGGCCGATCTGGCACCCAGTCGCCATCCTCTTTAAATACAAGGAGATCGGATTCCCACGGTATGGTCCAAGGTAAATATGTAGGGAGCCAACAAATTCGAGCAAATGTGCCATCCCCATCTCCAAGAGGGGGGCATGATGCCATAAGAGGCGAGAAGAGGGCAAGGAGGGCGCGGGGATGGAGCCTGATGATCTTCTGTGCTCGCGCAACGCGCGGTCGCGGACTCCCCTTGTTGGACGTGCGCAGTGGAAGATCAATCAGCCCCCATCCCTAGAGAGATAACGAGCAGGCTTGGAGGAAGTATCTATCTTGCTGGACCCACACAGTCAGAAACTAGCCTCTTCGCCCACCACGATATCACCGATTACCTGTTGCTCATAAGATTGACAGACTTTTCAACCGTCCCGTAGACTGCGTGCCATGCCATCACGATTGATCACCCCCTCTCGCTCAAACAGCAAGAAGACCACCATCGGTTTCGTCAACCTGGGTTGTTCAAAAAACCAGGTCGATTCAGAAGTCATGTTGGGTACTTTGGTGGGGGACGGGTTTGCCCTAACCGATAACCCGAAGAAAGCCGAAGTGGTCATCATTAATACGTGTGGCTTCATCGAAGAAGCCAAGCAGGAGTCGATCGATACGATCATTGCGCACGGCAAGCTGAAGAAGTCAGGATCCTGTCGTGTGTTAATTGCCGCCGGCTGTCTGGCGCAACGGTATCAAGGAGATCTCCTCAAACAATTACCGGAACTCGACGGCGTGGTGGGGACCGGTGAGTTCGGGAAAATCTCGGAGATTTGCCGGGATCTGCTGGCGCCGAAGAAACGGCAGCAACGGCTCTGGATCAGCGAGCCTCCGTATCTGTATGACGCAGACTCGCCACGTCTCCGCCTTGGGAAGGCCCATAGCGCCTATGTGAAGATTGCCGAGGGCTGTAACCGGAATTGCGCCTTCTGCGCGATCCCCTTGATGCGGGGCAAGCAGCGAAGCCGTCCGGTGGAATCGATCGTAGCCGAAGCCACGCGCCTCGCAGCTGAAGGCGTGAAAGAGATCAACCTGATTTCCCAGGATACGGTGAATTATGGCGTCGATCTTGGTCTGCGCCAAGGCCTCGTCACGCTGCTTCGCGAGTTGGTGAAGGTGAACGACCTGCGCTGGATTAGGCCGTTCTATCTCTATCCTCAACAGGTATCGGACGCGCTGTTGGATCTCTATGCCGGCGAAGAAAAAATTACCAAGTATATCGACATGCCACTGCAGCACATCAACGATCGAATGCTCAAAAAGATGCACCGGCTGGGCGATCGCGCCGCCATCACCGCCCTCGTCGATCGGATCAGAACCCGCATTCCCGGCGTGACCTTTCGCACAGCGTTCATCGTGGGGTTCCCAGGCGAGACGGAACAGGCATTCGACGAGCTCAAAGGGTATGTGGAAGAAGCTCAATTCGATCGGGTGGCGGTGTTCTTGTATTCTGACGAGGAAGACACCCCAGCCGTCGGGTTTGACGACAAGGTTGAGCGGTCGGTTATGGACGAACGACGGAATGAACTTCTGGCTGTACAGGAAGAAATTGCGGCAACCCAAGGTCAGGCTCGTATCGG
>JBBRRN010000351.1:0-4423 GCA_038200685.1 Nitrospirales bacterium | reverse complement strand
GTTTCGCCTCAAGAATCCCCGCGCAAACATTCCTGAGACGGCCTTTCCTGACCCGGACGTGCTCACCGAAACCGAAAACATGATCATCGACGACATCCTCGCGCGGCTGAACAAGCACGGGTTGACCTCGCACCTGTCTCAGAACTTACTGGAACGGTTAGGCTCGATCATCGAGATGGGGCAGCGGGTGGCAAAGGGGACGACGCATTAACCACTCTCTAGTAAGGTGACTAGCATGGCGGATGAGGAACGGTGTGAAATTATTCGGCACGGGCAGCTGACGAAGCCTTCTCTTGAGGAGAATCATCACTCGGGGAAATGCGCGAGCCTGCCCATGCTGAATATCCGTCGCGTTGATCATGCCGCCTCACATACGCACTGCTGGCGTGTGACCGTCCAGCGCCGCAAGCGAATCTTCGTGCGCGACTTTAGCGATGGGCGCCACGCCAGTCAGCAGCACGCGCTCAGGCTGCTCAATTGTATCGGAACAAGCTCGTCCAGGCCTATCCCCCCCTGAGCAAGGCTGCCTATTGTGCCATTCGCAAAAAGAACAACCGCTCAGGGATCTCGGGCCTGACGCGAGTGGATACGTGGCAGATCTACAGGGGGCGACGGTTTCGCCGACTCTACTGGGACGCGCAATGGCCGATCGGTCATGGGAAAGCGCAACACAAGGAGTTTTCTATCACCAAGTATGGAGAAGACGGAGCCTATCTGAGAGCCTTCACTGCCAGAGACACTGCGCTCAAGGCCTTATCGACACACACGTTTTCCCCGTTTGAGACCCGGAACCGGCGGCGCGGGCAGGCAGGCTAACCCGGTATTTCCCCCCCACTCTCGTGCCAAGAATGGGAGACACGGTGACTGGACGTGACGTGCCTGTACGTGCTCACGGATAGGTTTGTGGTCTCTCTACAAGGGTCTGAACCGTCACCAGCGCGTGTCCTTCCGACCGATTGTTCACCACCACATAAGCCTGTCGTCTCTCCTCAATCGAAGATTCACTGGAGTGACGGTATCCCGTCGAATCGTCGTCAACACGTCGACAATCTTCGTGTCGGGCCCAGCCCGCGCTTTCGCGGCGTGAGGAGGCGCAGCACTGTCAACTCTGCAGAGAAGCTGTCCATCCCAGCGGTGCCCCCTCCTTAGGGCTATTGCGAGATATTTCATCAGGCTTCTACAATCAGAGACCACTCTAGCGAGGTCCTCGTGTCCTTCTCGATTCGTCCCGATCGTCGCTTTCCCATCTGTTGCCCCGTGACCTATCACGCGGGGGTGCGTGAAGGTCATGGGCTTGTCTGGAATCTGTCGGTGAATGGGTGGCGTTTCTCCGGCGATGTGCCGCTGCGAGTCGGGCAGACCTGTCCCTTGACTGTCACCGTGCCGAATCAAGAAAGCCTCTTTGTGGCTGGGGTGACCGTGCGTTGGGTCCGAGGCCAGGAGTATGGCGTGGAAACCGTGGTGGTGGAGAAACGGACACAAAGTCGGGTAGAGCACTGGGTTTACCGGCTGGCACAGGAATTGGTTGAGAGCACCCCATGAGCGACGACCGTACCATCGAAGAAGCAACCGTCTCCAACATGTGGGAGATTGTGGCTCTCGTGGAAGTATTCGAACGAAGGGGACAATGATGCGGCGAGAGGTACAGGAATATATGCGCGCGAGTGCCAAGCTGTTCGGATTGTCGCATGAAGTGGATGCGGTGACTCAGGTGGAACGCGACGCCATTGTCTCCTTTGCACAAGAGCTCGAGAGAAAATTCCTTTCGTCTCGTCAGCCGGGCGATGGGCCTTTGCGCTCTCCGCTCCCCAACACACCCTCTGATTGACTGCCCCGAAGGAGAAACCTACCCCGATTTCCAGGGAATGGAGGAGGAATATGACCTGTCCAAAATGTCAGAGCCAGCATGCCGAACCGATCGTGAACTGGACGATCTCCGGCCGCAAAATGACCGTGCCGCAATTAGGCATGTGGGCCTGCGCGAATCTGCAATGTCAGCATCAGTGGCCGAGAGAATTCGCTAGTCCCATTGTGGCACCCGCTTCTCCTGAGCCAGGAGGTTCCGTGTGAGCCTTCAATGGGGCTGAAACTTGATACGCAGTCCTTGAGCAAGATCAAGAAGGCTATGCTGGAGAATACAGACATCGGGTTAGGAGTCGAAGCGGCTGAAATCCTAGCAGTCTCAGGACTGGCTGCCGGAACGGTGGCGTTCGTCCGCAAAGAAGACGCCGTGGATGTGTTAGCATGCGGGAGCGAGTCGAACAGTTGAATGGGAACCATGAAGATCAAAAGCAAGCCCGGATGGGGAACGACCATTTCAATTCAAATTCCCGTTCTTCAAGCGGGCGAGGCGCATATGGCACCGGGGATTTTTAAGCATGGACTCACCGGCTTATAGTTCAGCCTTCGTCGATGCCGTGAAGATACCCGCTGTGATGGCCTTCAGGATGTTAGCTAACTCCTTTTCGACTTCGGTGAGCGGCAGTTCGGCGCACTCCGTTAGGGTGGTCGCTGGCGGCTCCGCGACGTACCCTTCCGGCCTTGATGGAACCCTCGGGGAACGCGACCAACGGCTCATGCAGCCCTACTTAACTAATCTCTCTCTTAGATTAAACGATGGACCATCTTTTGGTAGAAGATAGCAGCCTTTACAGAGTTCGTGGAACAGAGATACTGCCAACTGACACTCCTCAGCAATATCGGCAGAAGGTTGCGCGAATTACATCGGACTCCATGGTTCAGTTCGTGGGGCTTCTGGATGTACAGGGCACGGTGCGCGAAATCAACAAAGTCGCACTCGACGCCGTAGGGATCAAACTCTCTGAAGTCGAGGGGAAGCCGTTCTGGAGGACCTTCTGGTGGCAAGTCTCGGAGGAGGTCAACGCGACCCTCAGGCAGTCGATCGCGCGGGCGGCGAAAGGTGAATTCGTTCGCTGGGATACGCCAATCTACGGACGCGCCGGTGGCACCGAGACGATCATCATCGACGCCTCGCTCTGCCCGGTCATGAATGACGTTGGTGAGGTCGTGTTCATCTGTGCCGAGGGACGGGATATCACTGAGAAGAAGGCGCAAGAGCGGGAGATCGCTCAGAAGAACATCGAACTGCAGGCATTGCTCGAGCACATCCGCGAGCTCGACGAGATCAAGGCGCAGTTCTTTGCGAACGTGAGCCACGAGCTCCGCACCCCGCTGCAACTCGTCATCGGACCCGCCGATCGGCTCTGCCACAACGACGCCACGATGAGTCCCGAACAGCGCCAGCAATCGGCGCGCGTCATCGCTCGCAACGCGCGGCTGCTGCTCAAACATGTCAACGATCTGTTAGACATTTCAAAATTCGAGGCAGGCAAGCTGAAGATTGCTCTGCAGGACACGAATGTGACCCCGCTCCTTCGGTTAACCGCCTCGCACTTCGAGCTCTTAGCGGAGGAGCGACACATTACCTTTCTCATCGAAGCGCCCGATGAGGTGGTATCGGCGATTGATCCTGAAAAACTTCAACGTGTGGTGATGAACCTACTTTCCAATGCGTTTAAGTTTGTCCCGGACCTCGGAAAAGTCCGCGCGACCCTGCGGTCGTCTGAGAAGGAGTTCGTCATCTCAATTGAAGATTCCGGGCCCGGGGTTAAGCCGGAATTGCGGCATGCGATATTCGAACGATTCAGGCAAGGGGATGGGGGAACGAATCGTCAATTTGGCGGAACAGGTCTGGGATTGGCGATTGCCAAAGAGTTTGTTGACCTGCATCATGGCGGATTAGGAGTACGGGATTCAGAGCTGGGCGGAGCCTGCTTTCAAGTGACGCTTCCCATTACTCGGCTGTCACCCACCGTTCCCCCTTCGACCGTCTCTTCAGCCCATCAATTGGACCCTGCGATGATCGAAGGGTTTATCCACGAGCTATCTCAGCGTTCGTCCGCCAGGGATGAGAGAACACTGATCGACCCTCTGAAGAGTTCAAAATCCAGGGTAGTAGTGGTTGAAGTGCTCTGAGCCCCAGCTGTCACTTTTACCAGAGTGATGCTTAACCTGGACGAATAAACTAGTTTCGTTGAATTGATCTGATTTTGTAGCCTTTATATCAGCATCGGCCAATCCGGGAAATCTGCGCTTTGAAAGAATCTCCGCCTTATAACCTTCAAGTTCCAACAGATACGCACAAGTTCCTCGAGGCCTCTTCCCCCAGCTGGAAGATTTGATTTGCCTAGTGTTATGTTTCCAAGAATTCTATGTTGCCACTTACCACTATTGTTTAGTTCGGCTTCTGCGAAACGGGAGTTCCACCCTCTCAGTGGATCTTTATAAAAGTGACTAGGCTCTGTCGACATTTACTTGAGCCATAAGTAGCTGGCCGCGAGCTGGACGAACGACAGGAAGGAGAGTGCTGTTTTGTCGTACCGAGTCGCTACCCGACGGAAAT
>JBBRRN010000350.1:0-4435 GCA_038200685.1 Nitrospirales bacterium | reverse complement strand
TAGTTGCAAGTTGGATTCGACACCGCACAGTCGGCATTGGCCTTGAGGCATTGGTTCTCATCCTGGGTTTGGCGTGGACTATAACATGAGCGCCACTGTAGCTTAACTGTAGCGGAACCATCGTTCTGTCATCTGCCTCTGGCCTTTGTAAATGATTGAGATAGAACTGATACGGTGAGATCAGGCCCTATAGTCTCTGGGGCTTCAGGGTTTTCAAATCTCGCTCCCTCCGCTATTTCCCGACAGGTGAAGCGGAGTAAGTTTCTGGGTCACCGCATTACCCTCATGAGCACTCTGCTCTTTCAATTGCTCCATTTGTGTGACTGTAGGGAGTTTAGATGAGGATGCTCAAACAGGCTATCCAACGAGGCCGCAGGCGAGTCGAAACCGGAGGCGTACCCTCAGGGGTACGTTGAGGATTTCGGTGAGCCGAGAACAAAGCTGGGGGTCTGTTTCAGCATCCGATCAGAGGTGATACTTCGCCATGCGATACCGTAGCGTATTGCGGGTGATCTTGAGGAGCCTGCTGGCTTCGGAGATATTGCCGCCTGTACGTTGTAGCGCTTCCTGCAGCATCTTCCTTTCCATCTCATTTACCGAGAGGCCGTAGGCCAGGAGCGAGGCCTTCTCGGTGTTTCCGTTCTGTCCTGCCGATTGGGTATCTCGCAGAGAAACAGGGAGGTGGTTCGGCTGGATTATCTCGTCTTTACATGTGATGGTGAGCCCTTCGACTACGTTGTGCAGCTCCCGTACATTGCCGGGCCAGTCGTGGCCACGCAAGATGGTCAGCGCGGCTGGGGTGATGCCCTTGATGCGACAGCCATGATCCTGCCGGGCGGTTTCCAGGAACGATGTCAGAATCGGCTCGATATCTTCAGGCCGCTCGCGGAGCGGCGGGATGCGCAGTTGGTAGACGTTTAGCCGGTAATAGAGGTCCAATCGGAAGCGCCCGGCTTTGATCTGAGCGGGCAAGTCTTCATTCGTGGCGGCGATTACGCGAATGTCGACGTGGATGCTGTGTGTGTCTCCCAGCGGATCGACCTGGTGGTTCTCTAGGACACGTAAGAGTTTCGCCTGCGCGGATGAACTCATTTCACCAATTTCGTCGAGGAAGAGCGTGCCGCCCTCCGCTTGTTGGAATCGTCCCGGTTTGGTGTGCTTCGCATCGGTAAAGGCGCCGCGTTGATAGCCGAACAATTCCGATTCGAGGAGCTGCTCGGGAATGCCAGCGCAATTGAGCGCCACGAAGGGGCCTTTGGACCGGGGGCCGGCGGCATGAATTCCCTGGGCAAAAAGTTCCTTGCCGGTGCCGGTTTCGCCGGTGATTAGGATGGTCGTCGCATCGGTTTGGGCGACTTCGGCTGCCAGATGTTTCAGCAGTTTCATCTGGGGCGATCGGCTGACGATCTGATTGAATGCTGAGAGATGTTCTTCATGCGCGTGGGGCTCTGGCGCCTCGAAGATGTGGGCCTTGTCGATGGCAGCCTGGAGATCCTTCATCGTGACTGGTTGTGCGAGATAGTCGGTGGCGCCACGGTGCAATGCCTCGACCGCGGCTTTTGCCGACCCGTCTGTTCCGAGGATGATGACGGGGAGATTGTGAGCAGTGCGTCTGGCCTGAGATAGGACTACCTGACTTGCAATCCGTCCGTGGCCCTCGTCACAGACGACGAGGGCAAGGTCTGTATGGTCTTTCAGGATACGCAGGCTTTCTTCGGTTGTTGCAGCGGTAAGGATGGTGGCACGGCGGTGATCGAGGGCTTGTTCGAGCAACGGTCTGGCGAGAGGATCGGTCGAGATGAGCAGCAAGATCGGAGGATGCATAGGGGCGTTCCTTCTCCTGCTAAGTACTGGAAACAGCCTACTCCTCTTCCCGCCAAGAAAACAGGGGGGCCCTAGGAGGCACGACCTCCTGCCTGTCGCTGCTGATTTTCCTGTGCAATCCCTACGTTCCGAAGGAGGCCGCTTTGCTTGGCTCGTTTGAGGGGACTTTCTTTGAACGTGGCAGAAAAACTCTCTTGGCTGATCTGAGAGAGTGTCTGGAGGCTGGGAGCGAGGGTTAAAGGAGTGGGGTTAAAGGCTGGTTCGTTCGTCGCGTCTGCCCGGAGATTAAACGGACAGACGTCCAGGCAATCGTCGCAGCCGAAGATGCGATTACCCATCTGAGAGGCAAGCTCGTCAGAGATCACTTCTCGGCCGCCGCGCAGTTCAATGGTCAAGTACGAGATGCAGAGCCGGGCATCGACGACATAGGGTTCGACAATGGCGCCGGTCGGACAGGCCTGAATACAGAGGGTGCAGCTTCCGCATAGATCCGTGGCCGGTTCATCCGGTTCCAGATCCAGGGTCGTGAGAATCTCTCCGAGCAGGAGCCAAGAACCACTTTCTGCCGAGACGAGATTAGAATGTTTTCCGATCCAACCGAGGCCGGCCTCCTGGGCCCAGGCTTTTTCCATGATCGGACCGGTATCGGTGTAGGTCTTGGTGGTGATGCCTGGCGCCAGGGTTGCGATTTTTTCTTCGAGTTGGGCGAGCCGCCGTATCATGACCATATGGTAATCCTTGCCCCAGGCGTAACGGGCGATGCGTCCCATTCCAGGCTGTTCGTTCGCACGATTGTCTGTGTAGTAGTTCATCCCGACCGAGATCATCGATCGACATCCTGGCAAGACCAGTTGAGGATCACTTCGACGAGCGGGGTCTCGAGTCATCCAGGCCATCGTGCCGTGGTAACCTCGCTGGAGCCATTCCGCGAGACGGCTGAACAAGTGATGGGGGAAGGGGGTGGTGGGATCGGGAAGAGAGGATTCAGAGTGAAGGCCGAAGGCTGGAGGCGGCGCACCATCGTTCACTCGGCTGATGCCGACAGCGTGGAAGCCAAGAGTGAGGGCCTCACGTTTGATTGATTCAGCGAGGGACATATCAGTGAACTTGGCTGGAGCAGTCAAAACGGACACTAAACTGGACCGAACAATGGTCGGATTTACAGCGGGTGCAGGAGCCGGTGATATGGGTTTCCCAATCTGTGGCCTTTTCGTCGAATCTGCAGAACGTATTTCCGCCCTTGGAGATGGTTGTCCAGGGTTTGTCGGTTCCAGGGATATGGGCCACGAGGCAGCTTGTGGGGAAAGGGACGTGACAACTCTGCGACGCGTCTCCCTTCGCCATGCCAAAACTACAAGACTGTTCTGTCGTGGCGTGTGAATCGTCCATGGGCTGCGCGTGAGCCTCTTCTGCAACGCTCCACAGGCCGATAAACATGAGCAGCAGGAAGGACCAGCGTGTCATAGTCCCGCATCGTATCACAGCGCTGTTTGGATGGGTCAATCAGGGTTCGACGCATTGCGGAGGCTGAAAAAATCTGTGGGCACGCAGGAATTTCACTAGTCTGCACGTCTGGGATAACAAGGATACACAATGCAGGATGCTCAAAAAGGCCGTTCAGCAAGGCCGCAGGCGAGTCGAAACCGGAGGCGTACCCTCTGGGGTACGTTGAGGATTTCGATGAACCGAGAACGACGCTGGCGGACTTTTTCAGCATCCTGTTAATACTCGCGTGGCTCTCAATGGGTCTATATACTTGCACCATGGTGTGGCGGGTGATGATTGTCGTGGGCTGTCTCGTGTTCGGCTGGTCAGCGCGGGGCTATGCGGCCGATCCGGTCGTGCTGGATGTTCGCACGGAATCTACCGGCGGCATGCTGGCGATGGCCACGATTCTCTTTCCAGTAGGGCCGGCGATCATTGAACGATTACTGACCGACTATGCCCATTGGCCTGAGCTCTTCGATGTGCGGATGCGGATGGCGGAAATACGGGAGCAGGACGGTAAGGTGTTTACGGATATCCGGATCGACCATGCCCTCCTTCCAGGAGAGCGACGTCTCTTGAGTGAGACGAGGGCCCTGCCGCCCGGCGGGTTGCTGACGGAATTGAAGGGAGGCGACTTTAAGCAGTATCGCCGGCTCTGGAAGCTCACCCCCGCCGATGGTGGGGTTCATACGAAAGCCGAGTTTGAACTGCTGGTCGAGATCGATACCATTTTCCCGGATTGGATGGTTGCTGCGGCGATGAAGCGAGATCTCGAGTCGCATTTTCGAATCATCAGGGAAAAGGCGCTCGCGCAGCAGGCGTTGCAGTCGGGGCGATGAGTGAGGGTACGGCGAACTCCCAATAGCAAGCTGCGGGAAAACTATCGTCGCGCGCGAGAACTTCGACGGGCCGCAGATCTGGCAGAATAAGAGAACATTCTCTCAGGATGCTCAAAAAGGCCGTTCAGCAAGGCCGCAGCAAGTGAAGACCCGGAGGCGTACCCTCAGGGGCGCACGGTGCGACGGATAAGGAGCACCACGTCTGTGCGCGCCGCCGAGTGGTGAGGCGGCCGGATCCCCGTTGAGGATCTGAACGATGCGAGAACGACGCTGGCGGACTTGTT
>JBBRRN010000349.1:0-4458 GCA_038200685.1 Nitrospirales bacterium | reverse complement strand
GAAATCTTCAACATTGCTATTGCCGATCTCCAAGATCGGAGACTATAATGGTCTCCGATCAGTAAGGTCGTATTAATGATAGCATGCAAGTTTCAAAACTGTCAACAGCGGAGAATGCGGCTGCTCAGTCAGAGAAAGGAATAGGCAGATGGGCGGAACTAATCCCTATATTGAAAAAACTGATTACGAGCTTCCTCGAGTAGCCTATACCGTCACCTTTATTGCCCCTGGCGGCATGGTGACGAAGGTTGAGGTCGACCCAGCCAAGATTCCCTACGGCCCAACTGGGCTCCCAGGGAGTCTCCTGGACATAGCGATGGGTAATGGGGTTGTGTTGGAACATGTCTGTGGAGGGGTCTGTGCCTGTTCAACCTGTCACGTCATTGTCAAACAGGGGCTTGAAAGCTGCAATGAAGGCACGGACGATGAATTCGATCAGCTGGAAGAAGCACCGATCACTACCCTGCAGTCACGGCTTGGTTGCCAATGTGTGCCTAATGGGACGAAAGACATTGTTGTCGAGATTCCGGCGGTCAATAAGAATCTCGTGAAGGAAGGCCACTAATCGTAGGTCTCAATTTTGACTTCTTTTCGGTCATATCCCGCCTCCGCGAGATAGGCCCGCAGCGGTCGCACAAATCCTTTCGTGCCGCACAACATCGGAATCACTTTCGGCGCTTTCTCAATTAATGGCCTCAGCATCGAACACGCGAGGTCGACACCCTGTTGCTCCCCTTCGGCAGCCACGAGCGGAAGATAGCGAAACCGAGGATGGGTCGCAGCCAGCGTCAACAGTTCCTGATGAAAGAGGACTTCATCCTCCGCAGGGGCAACCGCGATCAAGAGGATAGCGCCGGTCTGTAGTTGTGCGTACAGCCGCTTCAGCATACAACGGATTGGGACAAGGCCTGTGTATCGGGCGACGAAAAAGAGATCGCGGTCAAGTTGCTGGGGGAGCGTAAAATTTCCATAGGGGCCTGAAAGGTGTATGACATCACCGGGTTTGAGTGTGTAGAGATAATTGGACCCCACACCGCCCGGTACGCGATCGAAGATGACGGTCAACTCGCCTGATGGCGTGCCAGGCGCTGCCATCGAATAGGCCCGGTTGAGCGGTGGTGCGGCCCCGACCGGCAGTTTGAGTGAAACCCACTGGCCGGGCTGGAACACAATGTTCTGAACGGTAGGACGAAGCACAAGCTGGCGAGTGTGGGGGGTGAGATCGTTCATCGAGAACACCGTCGCTGCTTGCGTGAACTCGGCCATCACGATCTCCTTCTTTCTCATAACAGAAGCAGCGACGAGATGGAAGTGTTGCGTTTCCTGTACAAGACTTTTCCCTGCATGTTATAGATACCGACCTTTTCGTATCACATCGATGAGTATACGATGACTCAAATACGCGTGCGATTCGCGCCCAGCCCGACCGGTTTTCTCCATATTGGAGGAGTCCGCACGGCGTTATTCAATTGGCTCTTTGCCCGCCAGCAGAAGGGCGTCTTCATTCTTCGCATTGAGGATACAGATCAGAGTCGGTCGACGGACGAATCGAGTCAGGCCATCATCGATGGCATGAAATGGGTGGGGCTCGATTGGGATGAAGGACCCTATCGGCAGACCGAACGCATGGACCTCTATCGCGATCATGCGATGCAGCTTCTTGAAAGGGGCCGTGCCTATTGGTGTGCCTGCACAGCGGAGGAACTCGACGCGAGGCGCAAAGAAGCCGAGGCCAAGGGGTTGTCGCAGAAATACGACGGCCGTTGCCGTGATCGTGGCCTCACAAATCCGGCCGGTGATGCGGCCCTGCGATTCAAAGCTCCGCAAGAGGGCGAGACCGTGGTCAATGATCTTATCAAAGGTAAGATTCTCTTCGATAACGCGGTGCAGGATGATCTGATCATTCTCCGCTCAAACGGCTATCCGACGTACAACTTTTCAGTGGTGGTCGATGATGCGCTGATGAACATTACCCATGTCGTGCGAGGAGACGATCACCTCACTAATACGCCTCGGCAGGTCCCGATCTTCCAAGCGCTCGGGTTTCCGGTCCCTCAGTTCGGGCATCTGCCGATGATTTTGGGCCCGGACAAAGCCCGTCTTTCGAAGCGGCATGGGGCTACCTCGATTATGGCCTATAAAGATATGGGGTATCTGCCTGATGCTATGGTGAATTATCTTGTTCGGCTCGGGTGGTCACATGGAGACCAGGAACTCTTCACATGCCAGGAGTTGATTGAAAAATTTTCCTTGAAGAATGTCCAAACGTCCGCAGCAGTGTTCAATCCCGAGAAGCTCCTCTGGGTTAACGCGGAATATATCAAGAATAGTCCTCCGACCCAGGTCGCTCAGGCGCTGGCGCCTCTGTTAGAGGCAACAGGATTGACAGAGGACCTCAGAGCTGTCTCGGCCCACTGGCTCGCACAACTCGTAATACTTGTGAAAGAGCGGGCAAAAACGCTCATAGAAATGGTCGAGTGTGTGAACCCGTACTTTGGACAGGCCGTGGTGTATGACGAAGCGGCCGCGGAGAAGTTTTTGACGCCGGCCATGGCGCCGATCCTCAGTAAATTGCTTGCTCGTTTCGAGGCCTTCCCTTCTTTCTCAAAACAGCCATGGGAAGAGGCCTTCAAGCAGCTGGTTGAAGAAGAAGGGATGAAGATGGGACAGCTGGCTCAGCCAGTCCGCGTGGCCCTGACCGGTCGCACGGCTAGCCCTGGCCTCTTCGATGTCATGGAGATACTGGGAAGAGACCGGACATTGTTTCGTCTCCGCCAGGGGGTCGAACGGGCCTCAGCGTAATTGGCTGACCCCAGCAAGCAAACCCGCGTCGATCTTGACGGAATCACACGCCGTATATTACTGTGAATGCTGGTTGGGGGATCGTCTAGCGGTAGGACGTCAGTTTCTGGATCTGACTACCTAGGTTCGATTCCTAGTCCCCCAGCCAAATACGCTTTCCCGCCCGCACTTTCAGAACTATGCCTCGGCTTCGTACCGCGCTGGGGGATCGTCTAGCGGTAGGACGCCGGCCTTTGGAGCCGGCTACCTAGGTTCGATTCCTAGTCCCCCAGCCACTTTCACAGACCATCCCGCACGCTACTTCAGTGACGCCAGATCGATCACAAACCGAAAGCGCACATCGCCTTTAAGCACTCGCTCGTAGGCTTCGTTCACCTGTTGGATCGGAATCACTTCAACATCGGATTCGATGTTGTGCGTGGCGCAGAAGTCGAGCATGGCTTGAGTTTCTCTGATGCCCCCAATCATAGATCCGGCGATGCGGCGGCGATGCAAAATGAGGGGAAAGGATTCCAGCAACGTCGGCTTATCCGGAACTCCCACGAGAATCATGGTCCCATCGGTTTTGAGCAGATTCACGTAATCGTTGTAGTTGTGCGGTGCGGAGACAGTATCGAGGATAAAGTCGAAGCGCCGCTGCAGCCGGGTAAAGGTCTCAGGCTGTGAGGTAAGGGCGAACTCGAACGCGCCCAAGCGTTCCGCATCTTTCCGTTTCTGTTCGGATGTACTCAGAACCGTGACCTCAGTACCCATCGCCTTGGCAATCTTGACGGCCATATGACCGAGCCCACCCAATCCCACCACTGCGAGTTTGTGATATTTACCGACGCCCCAGTGGCGAAGCGGAGAGTATGTGGTAATGCCCGCGCACAAGAGTGGGGCTGCTCCGGCAGGCGACAGGGCTGAGGGAATCCGCAGCACGTAATTCTCGTCGACGACGATCTGTGTGGAATAACCGCCTTGCGTAGGTTGGCCATCTTTGTCTCGGCCGCTGTAGGTGAGGAGCATACCGGCTTCGCAGTACTGCTCTGATCCCTCTCGACAGGCCGCACAGGTCCGGCAAGAATCGACGAAGCAGCCGACGCCGACGCGGTCGCTTGTCTTGAACTTCTTCACTGAGGACCCGATTCTCGCCACGGTGCCGACGATTTCATGGCCTGGCACCATAGGGAAAATCGATCCGCCCCATTCGTCACGCGCTTGATGAATATCCGAGTAGCAGATGCCGCAGTGGGTGATCGTGATGAGCACATCATGAGGGCCGACCTCACGCCGCTCGAACGAGAAGAGTTGCAGGGCGGTCTTGGCAGTCATCGTGGCATAGCCTAGGGTCGACAGCATAGCTTGTGCTCCTTGCAAGAAGGCCATATTCGACCGTGACCATATCAAGATACGCAGGGCTTGCCAACCCTGAAACCTGTGAACGAGGCCGACGTCAACCAATCGCTTGTGCTGCCAGGGGAATTATCTGGAGGATAGTGAACGCGTCCGGTGGAAAGATGGACGATTTCTACTTGGGCTACTGCTTAACCGCTTTGCTGTGCCTCTGTGTCGTCATCTCCCTCCAACAAGTCGGGGAGCGAGGTGTCTATCGTGAAGGTGGGTCCTGGTATGCGATAATGTTCTGCTGCCCAGGTGCCGAGGTCGGCCACTTGG
>JBBRRN010000348.1:0-4460 GCA_038200685.1 Nitrospirales bacterium | reverse complement strand
TTGTTCTTGACCCGGTGATGCGTCTCCTGAATGGAACGCTGCAACCGGGCATTCAATGTTTCTATCTCGCGCAGGTGCTGCATGCGCTCTGTGATGTCGCGGGCGATGGTGGAAGCGCCAACGATTTCCCCTTTACTGTCATGCACGGGCGACACGCTTATGGAGAGGTTGATTCGAGTTCCATCTTTGCGAACCCGGACAGTGTCATAGTGCTCGATTCGCTCACCCGCCCGTATCTTACGCAGAATGTGTGGCAACTCTTCGGGCATATCTGTGGGGATGAGGAGGGACTTGCTTTTGCCAATGATCTCCTGAGCCGTGTATCCGTAAATGCGTTCAGCAGCCGGGTTCCAGGACGTGACGATCCCATTCAGGTCTTTACTGATGATGGCATCATCGGAGGAACGAATAATGGCGGCCAGATGGGATAGAGCCTTCTCCGCCTGACGTTGCTCGGTGATGTTTTCGTGGATCAAGACCACTTCGCGGATCACTCCTGCCTCGTCCTTGACTGGGTACATAAAGCCTTGCGTCCAGCGTTGTGGATTAGGATCGGTCGTCCGGTCGGGGTGGGCAGTTTGTTGGGGATCATGGAGAACAGGCGGGATGGCGACCGGCTCGCCGCCAAAGGCTCTCTGGATAAAGGGCATGATGCCTTTGTCCACCAACTGCTTATCCTGCAGCATGTTGTAGTCACGAAGGTCGTCTAATGTCGCCCCCCACAGTTGCTCCCAGGCCCTGTTCACTTGCAGCATTCGACCGTCCGGTGCCAGAACCTGGATGCTTAGAGGAGATTGCTCTACAAGCAGGCGGAAACGTGTCTCCGACTGACGCCGCTGCTCCTCGGCCTGCTTTTGACGGCTCATGTCACGGATGAAGGCGCTAAAGGTTGTTGCATCTCGTGTGCGAATCGAAGTGATGGTGAGTTCCACGGGGAACTCTCGGCCATCGCGGTGCAGGGCCGTGATCTCGATACGTTGGTTTAAGATGGGCCCCTCTCCCATCTCGAGGTAATGCTGCATTCCCTGACGGTGAGCCTCACGATAGCGGGATGGAATGATCGTCTCTGCCAATACTTGTCCGACAGCCCCCTCGCGTGACCACCCGAATGTCTGCTCTGCCTGGGCATTCCATTCCAGGATGCGGTCGTCTTCGCCGATTTCCACGACAGCGTCAAGGGCCGTCTCAACCACGAGGCGCAGGCGCTCCTGGCTTTGTTGCACAGCCTGTTCCTTGCGGCGACTCTCCGTCACATCCCGAAAAATCAGCACGGTTCCCACCAGATCACCCGCCTCATTTCTGATCGGAGCGCCACTGTCTTCTATCGGATACTCCTGTCCATGCCTTGCCACGATGACAGTATGATTTGCCAGCCCGACCACGGTGCCTTCGCGCAGCACGCGGTCAATCGGGCTCGGCACCTCAACGCGAGTCTTCTCGTTTACGATGCGGAATACATCTAAGGAATCTTTGCCCGTCGCCTCTGCCAATGTCCATCCCGTTAGTAGCTCCGCCACACTATTCATAAACGTGACGTTTCCGGTCGCGTCGGTCGAGATTACAGCATCTCCAATACTGCGGAGGGTAATGCGCCATAACTCCTCGCTCTCGCGCAAATCCTGCTCGGCGCGCTTCCTTATGACCGTTTGCGCAAGTATATCCGCCGCGAGTGCCAGCGCATGAAGTGTGTCTTCTGGGATCGGTTCACGCGAAAACATCGCCATGACACCCACGACCTCGCCTGCCACGAGGAGTGGATACCCCGCGAAAGCGACCATGCCCTCACGTTTGGCCCACTCCTGGTCACCAACGCGGGGATCTCCGATCACGGAATTGGTCAAATGCGCCGTGCGTTCCTGAGCAATGAGGCCGATCTTGAATTGACCTACGGGGACGCGGCTGTGGGGGCCGTCCAGATGCGTGTACAGTCCGGCGCTTGCCTCTAACTCCAACGTTCCTGCCTCAGAATTGAGAGTCCATATACGCGCAAACGCCGCGTCCAGGTGATTTACCATCGCTTCAGCGCAGGCTTGCAAGGCATGCTGGAGCGTGTCAATTTTGCCTAAAGCGGCTCCCACCTCCGCACCGAAAGCAGTGCGCCGCTCTCGCCAGCGTCGTTCCCGTTCCTGCACCTTCTGATCGGTGATGTCTTCAATGTAGACGGCAAGCCCCTCGGGGGACGGATAGGCGCGTACTTTGGCCCATGTCGAAAGGGGAGGGAAATTGAACTCAAAAGTAGCTGTCGTGCCTTCTCTGGAGGCGCGGTAGAATTCCTCGTAGAAAATTGTGTGCACTGTATCAGGATACTCACTCCAGATGGACTTGCCGAGCAAGTCCTCGCGCGAGCACCGCAAAATCTGTTCAGCCCGCTGGTTCACGTACGTGAAGCGCCAATCCCTGTCGAGGGCATAGAACGCGTCAGTAATACTCTCAAGCATAGCGCTATTGCGGGAGTTGGCCCGACTCAACGCCTCGGTTGAGGCCACGCGCTCCGTAACATCCATGCCCAGTCCCACCATGCGGATAGGCTGACCGTTCTCGTCGTAGAACGCGCGACCCTTCCCCATGATCCAGTGAACGCTGTTGTCGGGCCAGACGATACGGAATTCCACGCGGAAGCCGGTCTTATTCTCAATGCTCTCCCGGATGGCTTGCTGAAACGAGGCGCGGTCGTGCGGGTGTAGAACCTGGAGGTAGCCTTCGAAGGTTCCATCGAAGGAGCCCGGAGCCATGCCATGAATCGCTTCGAGGTTGTCGGACCACTGGATGTCGCCGGTCTGGATATTCCAGGCCCACGTTCCCATCTGAGCAGCGTCGAGCGCGAGGCGCAGCCATTCGTCGGTCGTTTCGTCGACCGAAACCGTTCTGGAACCACTATCACGCTCTGGTGTGTTCGGCACGAAATTCTCCTGCCGCGGTGACTCTCAAAGAAGTCACAGGGCATTGCAGTGGATGTTTTCATCACTCTGCACAAATCATTTCGGCGAAAGAACGCACGGACAAATCGCGCGTCCTCACCCTGTCAGTGGATAACAGGCGCTGTGTCAGGGTTCGCCGGACGTCTCAGCCGGAAACGTGACAACGACACGCCCACCGCCCAGCTCCTGGGTCTCGTAGTGGAGTTCGCCGCGCAAGTCCCATCGTGCCGTGCTGTCAATCAATTCTAGCCCGGTGTTGGCGGCTTTGCGCGGATCGAAGTCGGGAGGAAAACCGGGGCCATTGTCGCAGACTTCTAGCCGAACGGTACTGCCCTCCACACTAAGGCTGATCTCGATGTCCCCTGGCGTATGTTTGATGGCGTTGCTCACGCATTCGCTGACGAGCAGCGACAGTGAAGTGGCTCTTTGCACTGTCAGCGTTACATCCTGAATGTGCGCATTAATATGCCTGCCGCCATTGGTTTCATGTAACATGGGGATGAGTTGGTGCAGCACATCGCAGGCGCTGACGGAGAACGTATCCATGCCCGATTTGGCCTGCTGTGTCAGGAGATCGTGAATTGCAGCCAGAGTGCGAACGTGCTGCTTGATCCGATGCGCTGTGGAGTTGTCGCTTACCTCGTCAGTTTGCATTTCCACAAGTGCGGCGATCATCTGCAGGTTATTCTTGATGCGATGGTGCGTCTCTTGCATTGCACGTGCGAGGCGGGCGTTCAGAGCCTCGATCTCCGTCTGGTGTCGGCGCAGGGCGTCCTCAGATTGCCTCTGCTGAGTGATGTCCGTGTTTGTACCGAACCAGCGGATGACACTCCCGGCATCATCTCGAATGGGGAAAGCGCGTGAGAGGAACCAGCGCCACTCTCCGTCTTTGCTGCGGAGCGGAAAGGTATCTTCCCACTCTCGCCCCGCGCATAAGTGCTCCGTCCACCTCTCCGTCACCGGGATAATGTGGTCGGGGTGATGGACACTCTTCCATCCCCAACCCTGCATCTCCTCAAGCGTCGTTCCAGTGTAATCGAACCAGCGGCGG
The DNA here is from genome assembly GCA_038200685.1 of Nitrospirales bacterium. GTDB lineage: Bacteria > Nitrospirota > Nitrospiria > Nitrospirales > Nitrospiraceae > Palsa-1315. Next base: position 491 of record JBBRRN010000348.1, on the reverse strand, counting down.
TTGTACCAGAAAATCCAGCCCGCTCCATCTGCCATCCACGCCAGTTGCGCGATGTTGTCGGCCAGCGCTCGAAATCGCGCTTCACTCTCGCGCAAGGCATCCTGCGCCATTTGGCGCTCGGAGAGATCGGCGAAGGTAACGGCGAAACCATCCTCCGCCTTCACCGCCATAAGGCGAATATAAACGTGAACCTCGTCGTGGTCGTACCGTAATTCCTGGGTGAAGGGCTCACCTGTCTCCACTACACGCACGTAGGCGTCGAACAGCCCCTCTTCGAGATTGCCCGGCATTTCCTGAAGCATACAACGGCCACTGAACCACTCGCGAGGACGCCCAATGATGAGGGCCGCCGCCTCGTTGGCGTAAGTCCACCGGAAGTCCTCAATAGCACCGGTCACATTGCGAACGGCTTTCAGAGACATGAAGCCATTCGGACTTGTATCCTGAACGGCGCTGAAGCGGGTTTCGCTCGCACGCAACGCGCTTTCGGC
>JBBRRN010000347.1:0-4476 GCA_038200685.1 Nitrospirales bacterium | reverse complement strand
GCGCCGGACGCACGGTACGTCGCCGTGTGCGCGATCAGCAGACTCATGGCCCGTTCCAGGCGGGGATCGTCCTTCAGCTTCTCGACGTTGAAATAGAGCCAGGGGTTGGTGAGCTCGACCGTCGTGGGCTGATCGAAGAGCTGCGCATAAGGTCCCTCGTCCACCCACGCGCGAAGCTTCGTTGATGCCATCTGCGCCATGCCATTGATCTTCTGGTTCCGGTCCCGGTCTTGCCAGTGCGCGAGCTCCGCGGCAAGATCGCCAAACAGCGGGATCGGGTTCGAAGATTTTGCGCTACATCGCTTATAGGTGGAGGCGATCGCTTCCATCAGGACACTGTCGAGCAAATCGATATCAAGATCTGGAGGAGTGTTCTCGCCCAGCATGTGGCGAGTCAGGTTCTTCAGGAAGGAGACCTGATCGTTCGATGGCTTAATCTCTCCCTTGGGCAAATCCCAAGGATTGATTGTCTGATCGCTATCGAGCGACATCTCGATCATCTCGCCGCCCATCAACTCGACCAATGGCTGATAGGAATCGCCGCGCTCGAGAATCGAGATGAGGGGATTCGCGCGAGCCGCCATCAGCAGCATCTGCTGCGCGGCCAGGGTCTTACCGCCGCCGCTCTTGGCCATCAACAGGCCGTTCGCATCGGAGAGGTCCGGGTCGAACATGGAGAATGGAATGAGCTGACGGAATGGGGTCTCGAACAGAATAAGAGGACTTCGGCGTGTACCCGTCCAAGGCATCTCGACTGGCACCAAGTCGGCAACGTTCGACGTAAGCATGTCCTGATCCCGCTTATCCGGGTCGGCCATGCCGGGAAGGGTTCCCAGGAAGATGCGACGCTTGGCAATGGTTTCTGTGACTGCCTTCGCGCCGTTCATGTGTGTGAAAGCGTTCAGGACCTCCTGGGTCCGATTAGCAAGATCCCGTTCCGCACGTTCCAGATCAGCAAAAGTCACGGCCTGCTGTGAGGTCCGAACTACGACTGAGAGGCTCAGCTTTGCTGTCTTAAGCGAAGAGGAGATGATGTCTCGCTGTACCTGGATGAGCTGAGCCTGTGCCACCTCCGCTTCCGGGTTCGATTTAAAGTTACCGTTCGCGTCCTTTTGCGCGGCCGTCATCTTCTGCAGGCGTTTCTTGTAGCTCTTGAGCACCTTGACCTGATCCGGGATCACCACCTGGCCGCTGACGACCAGGGGAAAACCCAGAGTGGAGAAGTTCTGGAGCATCCCGGGAACGGTCGCATCCGGCAGCTCTTTGAGGCTCACGACGGAATAGAGATAGCCGTCGATATTGAGGTAGCTCTCCGACTCATTCAGGATGCTCGCCTGGGTCGCCTGCTCCCTCGCACTCCTGTATTCGATCGACTCTTCGCCAGGCACGTAGAGCCGATGGTCGCGACGGGTCGGATGTTGCGCGTGCTTCAACTCCTCAAAGAGATCCTGAGTCGAGAGTCTCCGGGGACCAAGGTTGGCCGCCTCCATCGACCCCTCAATGCCCCGGAGAATGGACTCGAACTCCGCAAGGTATGTTTCATGTTCCTTGCGAGTCCTCTGGATGGCCTTTTTCTGGCTCATCGTAAAGCCGCCGAGCTGCCGGTTCTGCCGTGCCGAGTGGTAGAGCTTGGCGTGAATGCGGGGGTCCCAGATGAGGTAGATATGCAGCCGGTCCTCGAAGTAGAAGCCGCTTTTCTCCTTCTGCTGCCACATGCGAAGACGATGCGTATCGAGCGCCATGACCTCGGATTGACAGGTACGCTGTTGATTGACGTAGCTGTCGAAGAGATCTCCCAGGTGCTCGGAGATTTCGTAACGAAACTGGAGGCGCATGCTGACGTCAGGCACGCTACGAAACAGTGCTTCGAGCATCGACTTGGTTTGGTTACGATCGCCATCGGTCGCGAAGTAGGCCAGGATGCCCCTCAACTCATACCCGGCGACAAAAGCCCCATTCGTGCGGATCATCACGTTGTCTCCGTCAGGGAGGTCGCGCAGGGGTAAGAGTTCACACACCGCCGGCGCCTTCAGCTTCTTCTCGTGTTCTGCATAGGTCAGTGACATAGTTCTGTTCTCCCGTCTTTCTCAGCCAATCTTTCGTTCGCCTTCAGTCGTTCGTCGGTCATCCGCGCCAGCAAGGCGATCCTTGCGTGGAACCGTGAGGCGAACCGCACGCTCGCCAGCATCGCGCGGGCGGCCTCTTCATCAAAGTCAAAGTGCATCGAACCATCGCTATTCGTTTTGATCGAGACATGCATGCGATCACTCCTGGTCCTCAGCGAGGTAACTATGGGTCAGTTCCGAATCTCGTTCAAGTGCGCACCATGCCCGTGGAGAGAAGAAGGAGCGCACCAGGTCCGTGAGGTAGCCCCTTGGCCGTCCGTACTTGAACAGGATCAGAAACGGCACCGCGAGGGCCGGCACGACGAACTCCATGAAGACGTTGAGCGGCATGCCGAGCACGTGGGCGTTGTCGCTTACAAAGTGCGCGAGCAGGTTCATCACCGCGGCGAGTGCCAGCACCAGGATCAGGTCCTCAAATTCAAGACCGAGAAACGTCACCTTGGTGTGCAGGTTCCTGTGAACCGGCGTTAGATCGAGACTCATGACGTTCTCCTATATCCCGTGCGCATGTGTGACCATCGACTCAGCCAGGCGAACGATTCCCGAAACCATCAACGCGCCGATTGCGGCGACGAACTTGCGAATCCAGCTCGACCCTGGATAGATCTCGGTCATGACACCGCCCATATGCAGTCCCATGGCGGCCAGCTGGGTGAGCGCGAAGACGGGAAGGATCACGTTGGCAGTCCAGTTCACCAGGCTCATGGTGGCCAGCCAGAAACCGTCAGCATTGGTGGCGCCTCCATGCTGGACAAATCCCTCCAGCGCGCGCAGCATGCCTGAACACATCAGCGAAGCGAAACCTCCATAGAGAAGGTGTTCGAACGGAGAGCTCTTACTGTAGCGGTAAACCGCTCCGGCAAAGAACATGCCTGCCATGGTCGGCATCATGGTGTTGCCGGCCCAGGAAGCGAGATGTGTGATTGCCCCATCGAGACTCATCGTTTCCCCTTAGGCCGCCATCGCGCGGAAGAGTGAAAGCAAGCCGCTCACACTCAGAAATGAAATTGCAGCGAAGACCATCCGCGTCCATGGTCTGTGCCTGACAAAGTTGATCACCGCTCCGACACACGCCAGCCCTGCGGCTGCCGGCATGATCTGTCCCACGATGTAGTTCCAGAGCGAGGTAAGCATGTCGGTCGATGCGTACTGCCCGCCTGAGTTCCATCCCTGCATCAGTTGCAAAGTCGCTGACAAGGACATCAGGAAGAGTGCGGCGATGATCGAAGCTAAGGGGTTCTCTCCCGCTGCCCCGTCGAGCGTTGCTTTCAGCACGAAATAAGCGGCTAGGATGGGCACCAGCTTCGCAACGACGATCTGACTGACAAAGTTCTTGAAGACGGTCTCGATGCTGGCCATCCAGCTCGTACCTACCGATCCGCTGCCGGCGGGAACGGTAATGCCCTGTGCCGCAACCCATGAGAGGATCTGCGGGATCGTCAGAAGCACGACGGTCCACAACACCCACTTTCCAACACGCCCATTCACGTGAAAGTTAGTGCCTCCTTCGTGCCGAAGGTTGACTCCCGCGGCAGCCAGCGTGCAGAATGCAGCCGGAACCGCAAGGTCGAACAGCAGCTGAAGAAGGTCGAGAAGGAATTGCGGCACAGGCATGACTGAAGGACCTCGTTTACTGAATCCCTTGCGCTTGAGTGATAAAACCCTCGGCCATACGCCCGAGACCCGAGATCACCATCAGAGCAACGCCGGAGACGCCCCAGCCCATGTAGCCGCGGCCGCTCTTGAAGTGCCACCCAGCGATACCCAGGCACGCAATTGCGATCACGGGAGCGATGACGTTGCAACCCCAGTTCACGATGTTGAGGACCGTTCCCTCAACCGTCGTGGCTTGCTGACCCTGGACTGCTTGGCCAAACACGGGGGCTTGCCCGAGGTTCTGAGCCGTTGCCGATAACGGCGCAAAGAAGCTTCCGACGACGATGAGGCTCAGCAGAAGCAGGAGGACAGAGCGAAGCGAATTGCTGGTATCGGACCTGTGGAAGACGGTGGTGGTTGGAAGAGCGGCTCCCTCGGAGCCACGCCAGAAGGCAAGTGCGTTTCCCATGTATTTCTCTCCTGGACTCGGCTGCTCTGGGCATCCGTGTCGAAGAAAAGAGTGTGGTGAAACTGAAACTCGGTCAAGAAACCGTTCAGGAGCTTCCAAGACTCCGCTCGCAATTCCGTCCTGCAATCCGTTCAATCACACGATCACGGTTGGCCGCCTGTCACGGTTGGCCTACATCTGCCCGAAGGGCTAATATTAGGGTCCTGGCGGGAGTTCAAGGCCTGTCATGTTCGGCCAGAGCCGCTTCGGAGATCACGGGATGGCGACCTCAGTTCAGCAGCACCT
>JBBRRN010000346.1:0-4477 GCA_038200685.1 Nitrospirales bacterium | reverse complement strand
ACCCATGGCCGAGCAAACGTCCGTTGGACTCCAAGAACTCCACAATCTTTCGGTTTGCCTTCAACACATGCTGGCCGGCAAATTCTTTCACGACATCGGTAAACCGACCGCCGTTGTCGACCGGCGCCAGAATCTCCAACCGTTCACCCGGCGAGGCCTTAGCATTATGTTCAAGGACGAGGATGTAGTCTTCCATGCCGTGACCCGGCGCAATATGGACACAGCCGGTTCCCTGATCGAGGGTCACGAAGTCACCAAGCAGAATCGGTGACAGGCCGGTGGTCAAGGGCCGTTGCGTTTCGATCCCTTCGAACCCTTCACGCCCCTTCTTCCCTCCGAACACTCGCGCTCCTTCGAGCTTGCAGGCCTTCGTCACGCTCTCAAGAAGCTTTTCTGCAATGACCAGCACCTCGTCGCCGACCTGGACGAAGGCATAGTCGATTTCGCGATGGAGACAGACGGCTTGATTGGCCGGAAGCGTCCATGGCGTGGTCGTCCAAATCACGACAGAAACCAACTTGATGTCGACGGGGAACGAGATACCGGGAAACGTCTGGCTGAGCACCGTGGGCGATGTGACCAATGGAAACTTCACATAGATCGATGGCGAGGTGTGATCTTCATACTCGACTTCCGCCTCGGCAAGGGCGGTCTGGTCCGCCGTGCACCAGAGCACCGGCTTCAGCCCCTTGTAGACCCCTCCCCGCTCCACAAATTTCCCGAACTCGCGGATGATCGTGGCCTCATAGCCAGGATTCATCGTGAGGTAGGGACGCTGCCAATCTCCCAAGATACCGAGCCGCTGAAACTCTTCACGCTGAATCGTATAAAATTTCTCCGCATATTCCCGGCAGAGTTTGCGGATAGCCGGGGTGTCGAGCGTCTTTTTTTTGTCGCCGAGCTCTTTCAGGACTTGATGTTCGATCGGAAGACCATGGCAATCCCACCCCGGGACATACGGCACCTGATACCCCGCCATCGTCTTCGATTTAACGATGATGTCCTTGAGGATTTTGTTCAGCGCGTGACCGATGTGAATGCGGCCATTGGCGTAGGGCGGCCCATCGTGCAAGATATACAGCGGCCGGCCTTTCCCCGCCTTCTGAATCTGTTCGTACAACCGTTCTTTCTCCCAGGAGGCTAAGAGCTCAGGCTCCCGCTGAGGCAAGTTTGCCTTCATGGGAAAATCGGTTTTAGGCAAATTGAGTGTGGCCTTGTAATCCATAACCTGTCTGGGCTTTCGCGAAAACCTTAGAACGTGATTGGGGTCAAGGGTTGGAATATACCGGAATGACAGGCGAGGCACCAGTCCTTTGCTTGGATGGCGGGATCGTCAAAAACGTCTTCCGGCAAGGCCGTAGTGAGCGAGAGCCCGAGGCGTACCGTTCGAGGTACGTTGAGGGTTGGAGCGAAACGAGAACGATGCCGGGAACCTTTTCCACCATCCTGCCCGCTAACTCACGGACATCATGCGGTCAAGCGCAGTCTTCGCCCAATGCTTCTCGTCGTCCGGAACGACGATATGGTTCACGACGTGGGCGTCGGCGAGATTTTCCATCGCCCAGCAGAGATGGGCTCCATCGATCCGGAACATCGTTGCGCACTGGCAGACCGTAGAGGAGAGAAAGAAGACCTTCTTATCGGTGAGATCACGCTTCAATCGATTGACCAGATTCAATTCGGTCCCCACTGCCCACGCCGTCCAGGCCGGCGCTGCCGTCACCGTTTTGATAATGAACTCCGTCGAGCCGGATAGGTCAGCCTTGTTCACGACATCCTCATGGCATTCAGGATGGACGATCACCTTCCCGTCTGGATACTGCTTGCGGAAATTGTCCACGTGCACGGGTTGAAACATCTGGTGCACACTGCAATGGCCCTTCCAGAGAATCAACTTCGCGCGTGTAATCGCTTCACGTGTATTGCCCCCATTGGGTTGATAGGGGTCCCAGACGATCATCTCTTCTCGCGGCATTCCCATCTTGTTGGCCGTATTGCGGCCCAAGTGCTCGTCTGGGAAAAAGAGAATTTTCTCCCGCCTGGCCCAGGACCATTCCATCACCGCCTTCGCGTTGGAAGAGGTACAGGTAATCCCGCCATGTTCGCCGCAAAAGGCTTTGAGTACTGCGGCAGAGTTCACATAGACCGCGGGCATGACGATTTCTTCCACGGGAAGGATGCGTCCCAGGGTCTCCCAGCATTGATCGACCTGTTCGATCGCCGCCATGTCCGCCATGGAGCAACCTGCGGCCATGTCCGGAAGGATGACCGTTTGCTTGGAACGGCTCAGGATGTCGGCAGTCTCGGCCATGAAATGCACGCCGCAAAAAACGATATAGGGTCGTTCTGACCGCTCGGCTGACAGCTTCGACAATAAAAGAGAGTCCCCACGAAAATCCGCATGCTCGATCACTTCATCCCGTTGATAATTATGGCCGAGGATCATCACGCGATCTCCCAGCACACGCTTCGCCTCAACCGTCCGGCGGAATAGTTCCTCTGCAGGCAGTTGTTGGTAGTCCGTGATCGGTTTGGGAAGCGTCGAAAGTGTCTGCATTGGTTCCTTCGCGAAATAGCGTGGAGCGTTATTCTACGTTAGGACTCTCCGACAATCAATGAACCGAACGTTACAAAAAAGTCCTGGGCAAAGGAATGATCCACTCGGTTCGACTAAGGTAGGCCTAATACCCCGTTGACAATGCAGGAGGCTGGCGATACGATTCCATCCTGAAGCTAGGGGAGCCACACGGCTGAGAGTCCGCCCGAACGGACGACCCTCAAAACCTGAACTGGGTAATACCAGCGTAGGGAAGCGAGAACAACCGAAAGCCGTTGGTCTCTGCCGCACCCTCTAGCTTCAGGTGCGGCTTTTTTTATTTATTGGAAAAACCAGCGATCAGCACATACGCATTCAGCCGTCAGCGTCCGGATTGTAAGCTGAGGGCTGATAGCATCCGAGAAGAAAGGATCTCCTCATGAGCGACCAGACAACCGGCCATGGATCTGTCACTGGGAACGGACAGAAGTCCGCCGGATCAGCCTTGACGACCACGCCCTTCCCTGCCTCGCGCAAAGTCTACGTGCAGGGAACACAGGCCGGCGTAAAGGTCCCGATGAGAGAGATCACCCTGACCGCCACGAAGGCGATGAATGGGGGCACGCCCATCGCCAATGAACCGATCACGATCTACGATACCTCCGGCCCCTACACAGACCCGGACGTCACGGTCGATGCAAGGGCAGGCTTGGCTCCCTACCGTAGAAACTGGGTGCTCGGCAGAAACGATGTGGTCGAGCTCCCGGATATCTCCTCGCAGTATGGCCGCGTACGTGCGGCCGATCCCAAGCTGAACGAACTCCGGTTTCAACACATTCGCAAGCCGCTGCGGGCCAAACCCGGCATGAATGTGACTCAGATCCACTACGCCCGAAAAGGCATCATCACACCGGAAATGGAGTTCATTGCGATCCGAGAGAACCAATCTCGCGAAGTGGCGCGCGAACTGGCCTCGAGGAATGGGCACGGCGGCGGAGTCACACAACACCCCGGTCAGTCGTGGGGAGCCAACATCCCCTCCGTCATCACGCCGGAATTTGTCCGCGACGAAGTCGCCCGTGGCCGCGCGATCATCCCAGCCAACATCAACCATCCGGAAAGCGAGCCGATGATCATCGGCCGCAACTTTCTGGTGAAGATCAACTCCAACATCGGCAACTCCGCAGTCGCCTCCTCCATCGAAGAAGAAGTCGAAAAGATGATCTGGTCCATTCGATGGGGCGCCGACACCGTGATGGACCTTTCCACCGGCAAGAACATCCACGAAACCCGCGAATGGATCATCCGTAACTCACCTGTCCCCATCGGCACCGTGCCGATCTATCAAGCGCTGGAAAAAGTCGGGGGCAAAGCTGAAGACCTGACCTGGGAACTGTTTCGCGACACGCTGATCGAGCAGGCAGAACAAGGCGTCGACTACTTCACCATCCATGCTGGTGTGCGCCTCGCCTATGTGCCAATGACCGCCACACGCATGACCGGCATCGTGTCCCGCGGCGGAGCGATCCATGCAAAGTGGTGCTTGGCTCATCATCAAGAAAATTTCACCTACACCCACTTCGAAGAAATCTGCGAGATCATGAAGGCCTACGACGTGTCCTTCAGTTTGGGCGACGGGTTGCGCCCCGGCTCCATTGCCGATGCCAACGACGAGGCACAATTCGCCGAGCTAGAGACCTTGGGCGAACTCACCAAAATTGCGTGGAAGCATGATGTCCAGGTCATGATCGAAGGCCCGGGCCACGTGCCCATGCACATGATCCAGGTCAATATGGAAAAACAGCTGAAGGCCTGCCAGGAAGCGCCCTTCTACACGCTGGGGCCGCTCACGACCGACATCGCGCCGGGCTACGACCACATCACCTCCGGCATCGGCGCAGCCATGATCGGATGGTTTGGCTGTGCGATGCTCTGTTATGT
>JBBRRN010000345.1:0-4478 GCA_038200685.1 Nitrospirales bacterium | reverse complement strand
GGAGATGGTGATGCCGGGGGATAATGTGAGTGTGACGGGGGAGTTGATCAGCCCGATCGCGATGGATCAAGGGTTGCGGTTCGCGGTGCGCGAAGGGGGCAAGACGGTCGGCTCCGGTGTCGTCACCGAAATTCTGGCGTAAATTTGATGGCTGTCGCATGACAGCGTGGGAGAGTTGAGATGCGAGAGATCATTGATTTGGCATGCACAATTTGCAAACAGCGGAACTACTCCACCATGAAGAATAAGAAGAATGATCCGGATCGGCTGGAGCGAAATAAGTTCTGCAAGTTCTGCCGGAAACACATTGCCCATAAGGAAGTGAAGTAGTTGGGCGGCCGGCTCAATGGTAGGGTTGCCAGCTGTCGTAGGGGCATGGTGTCAATGGTAGCACATCGGTCTCCAAAACCGAGAGTCTAGGTTCAAATCCTAGTGCCCCTGCCAAGGGTTTCGTAGTGGCTGGGTCAGGATCATACCGACGGTAGATTGCGAGTGGCTCTGTAGCGAGTAGGGAAGTTAGGCGAGATGAGGGAGCGGGATGTGAGGGGCACATGTTCAAGAATTTTATAAATTCCATTCAAGAATTCTTCAGCGATGTGCGTGGAGAGTTAAGGAAAGTGTCGTTTCCGACACGGGCTGAGACGATCGGGTCCACAACGGTGGTCATTGTCTTTTGCATCATCATGTCTCTGTATCTGTCGTTCGTCGATTCAGTTCTTGTATGGGCTGTGGGCAAGATTCTATGAGCCGGGTATCTGGATTTAAGCGCCGCTGATGACACGTAATCAACCATTGATCCGAGGGTAGGGCATGGCAAAAAATTGGTACGTCATTCATACCTACGCAGGTTTCGAGGGGCGGGTGAAGACCAGCTTGCTGGAACGGGCCAATCAAATGGGATTGGTGGAAAAGCTGGGGCAGGTACTCGTGCCGACGGAGGATGTGATTGAGATCAAGGACGGCAAACGCCGAACATCTCGACGGAAGTTTTTCCCGGGATATGTGATTGTGGAGTTGGAGTCCCCGGTCATCGATGAAACCTTGCAAATGATCAAGGAGACGCCGAAGGTCACTGGGTTTGTCGGCGCCGGCTCGCAGCCGACTCCCTTATCGATGGATGAGGTTGAGTCGTTGCTAAAGCAGGTCGATGTGGGGGCATCCGGGCCGCGCGAACAGGTTAAATTCATCAAGACGGATAATGTGCGGATCATCGATGGGCCTTTTCTCGGATTTAATGGTGTGGTGGACGAAGTGGATCAGGATCACGGCCGGCTGAAAGTGCTGGTCAGCATTTTTGGACGTTCCACTCCGGTGGAACTTGGGTTTTTGCAAGTGGAGCGGATTTAGTCTTTGAAATGGTCGAATGTGCGTAGGAGTGTAGGACATGGCAAAGGAAGTTTCGGCACAGATTAAATTGCAGATTCCAGCTGGGAAAGCAAATCCTGCTCCCCCAGTCGGGCCGTCGCTGGGGCAGCACGGTGTCAACATCATGGAGTTTTGCAAGCAGTTTAACGCAAAAACTCAGAAAGAGGGCGATAGCATCATCCCGGTGGTCATCACGGTCTATAAAGACCGGTCATTTACCTTTGTGATGAAAACTCCTCCAGCGTCCGACCTCTTGAAGAAAGCGGCTGGAATCATTAAGGGGTCAGGCGTGCCACAGAAGGACAAGGTCGGCAAGATCACAAAAACACAGTTACGTGAGATTGCGCAAAAGAAATTGACGGATCTCAATGCCGTCGATCTGGAGGGAGCGATTAAGATTATTGAAGGGACCGCGCGCAGCATGGGGGTGGTGGTTCAAGGGTAATAGAAACGGATTGGGTGGGCGCCTGTACTCTGGGTTGCGCAGGATGAAATGGAGAGTGTCATGGGAAAGAAGATGAGAGCAGCAGTAGAGAAGCTTGAGCCTCGGGCCTACGCGTTGCGGGAGGCGGTCGACGCGGTGAAGCGGTCGGCCTTCACCAAGTTTGATGAGTCTGTTGATTTGGCGCTTCGATTAGGCGTCGATCCGAAGCGGGCGGACCAAATGGTGCGCGGCACGACCTCGTTGCCGCATGGCACGGGGAAGAAGATCCGTGTATTGGTTTTTGCTAAGGGAGAGAAGGAACAGGAGGCGCGACAAGCCGGCGCTGATTATGTCGGGTCCGATGATCTGATGGAGAAGATCAAGGGCGGGTGGATGGACTTCGATTGTGCGATTTCAACGCCGGATCTCATGGCGGCCGTCGGGAAGCTCGGAAAGGCCCTTGGGCCGCGTGGGCTCATGCCCAATCCGAAGACTGGGACCGTCACCTTTGATGTTGGCAAAGCCGTATCGGAAATTCGGAAAGGCCGTGTGGAGTACAAAGTTGAAAAAGCCGGGATCGTGCAAGTGCCTGTCGGGAAAGTATCATTTAAACCTGAGCAGTTGTATGACAACGCCGCGGCCGTTCTTGAAGCGGTGATCAAGGCAAAGCCGGCCTCGTGCAAAGGACGCTATCTGATGAGCGCAACTCTTTCCAGCACGATGGGGCCTGGAGTGAAGCTCGATGCCATTGCGTTAGCCAAGGAGTGGAGTTAGTTGGGGTGTTGTCGCGCGGAAGGGGAAGGGTTCGATTATGAATAAGGACGAAAAAGCCACAGCCGTTGCAGAGTTAACCGAGACATTCGGTCGTGCACGGCTTGCCATTATCACCGAAAGTGCCGGGCTCTCCGTCAACCAAGTTACGGAGCTTCGCAAGCAATTGCGTGGTGCCAAAGCCGAATACATGGTCGTCAAGAATACGTTGGCTGTCCGTGCTGCGGGGGGCACGATCCTTTCCGGGGTGACAACGTACCTCAAAGGGCCGACAGGGCTGGTCATCGGCTATGACGATCCGGTGCTTCCGGCTAAGATTCTTCGGGATTTTATTCTGGCGGAGAAGCGCGAACAGAAGATAAAGATCACCATCGGTGTGTTGGAGGGCAAGGTGGTGCAGCCGGCTGAATTGGCGGCTGTTGCGAAGTTGCCGAAGAAGGAAGTCCTCATTGCGATGTTGTTGTCGGCCATGCAGGGACCGGCGCGTGGCCTGGTGTATACGCTCAGTGCGGTCTTGTCGAAATTTGTGAGAGTCATTGCAGCCATTCAGGATAAACGAAAAGGAGAAGGGGATATGTCAACAACCACGACAAAATTGTCACAGGAAGAGTTAATCAAGGCCATCGAGACAATGAGTGTGCTCGATTTGGCGGAGCTTGTGAAGGGGTTAGAGACCCGATTCGGTGTCACGGCTGCTGCACCGGTTGCTGCCGCAGCTCCTGCCGCGGGTGGAGCTGCAGCGGCAGTCGAGGAGAAGACGTCGTTTGATGTCGTGCTCGTGTCTGCTCCGCCGGACAAGAAGATCCAAGTTATTAAGGTCGTCCGCGAACTCACCAGTCTGGGGTTAAAGGAAGCGAAGGATCTGGTTGAGGGCGCGCCAAAACCCGTGAAGACTGGTGTCACGAAGGAAGAGTGCGACACCATGAAGAAGAAGCTCGAAGAAAGCGGCGCCAAGGTCGAGATCAAGTAGCCTCGATTTGACCCGTTTCTAGTATCTGTGGGTGCCTGCCATAGGCGAGCGCCCAGGCCTGACTATTGTAGTGGAGGACCGACGAATGTCCGAAACGACTCTGGAAGATTTTATCGAGCGGAAAGACTTTTCTCGTATTCATAGCAGTATTGAAATTCCTGATCTCATTGAGATCCAGAAGCACTCCTATGAAGAGTTTCTTCAACGGGAGGTCGAGCCGGAACGTCGCAAAGATCATGGGCTCCAGGCAGCCCTGGCGAGTGTCTTTCCGATTCCGGATTACAACAATACGGCCGTATTAGAGTTTACGAGCTATACGCTCGGTGCTCCTAAGTACGATGAGCGGGAATGTCTTGAGCAAGGAATGACCTTTGCCATTCCGCTCAAGCTTCGGGTGCGTTTGGTCGTGTTCGATAAGGAAGATAAGGGCTCCAAAAAAAAGGTGCTCGATGTTCGGGAGCAGGAAGTCTACGTCGGCGAGCTGCCGCTCATGACGGAGCGGGGAACCTTCATTGTCAATGGCACGGAACGCGTGGTGGTGAGCCAGTTGCATCGGTCTCCCGGTGCGTCCTTTACGCACGATAAGGGCCGGACGCACTCCAGTGGGAAAGTACTGTACTCTGCCAGGATCATTCCCTATCGCGGATCGTGGCTCGACTTCGAGTTCGATGCACGCGACATCCTCTATGTACGCATCGACCGTCGGCGGAAAATGCCGACAACTATTCTGCTGAAGGCCTTCGGCTTTTCGAGCGACGATTTGCTCAAGATGTATTATCCGGTTGAAGAAATTCGGGTCGTCAAGGGCAAGATGCTGCGAAAGCTCGACCCTGAGATCCATCAAGGCCTACGCTGCTCGGCGGAAGTACTGGAGAAGGGTAGTAAGGAGCCTCTGGTAAAGGAAGGTGCCAAGCTGACGAAGGGGCTCATCGCGAAGCTCAAGGCGGC
>JBBRRN010000344.1:0-4482 GCA_038200685.1 Nitrospirales bacterium | reverse complement strand
CTTTGTACATGCGGATGACTTCCAGGGATTTCTCGCGCAGATTGTGCGCCTTCTCGGTGTTCATCGCGAGAATCTGGTAGGCTGCAACCGCTTCCGGCACCACGATTGCCACGATGCTCTTCGCCCCCAGCGTTTTCATCGCAGAGAGTCGATGGTTGCCATTGGGAGTCCAGTATTTTACGGCTTGGCCCGTTGTTGGTGTATGCACTGCAATAATCGGATCGAGAAACCTCCCGATTTTGCCGATCACGAGTTCTAATTTGCGAACATGCGTATCAGAGAGGTTGCGTTGAAACGGGGTCGGCGCAACGAGTTCGATCGGCAAGGCTGCCAGTATCACCCAACGCCCACCATAGGGTTCCCGATAGATCGCAAGGATCTTCCCTCCATCACTCTCGATCGCTCGATGCAGCTCGGCGACATCGTTCGGAGGCGCTGCGGCTTGGAGTTCGGTTGCAGCTAAACCGGTCGATGCATGCTCGGGTTTGCGCCGACGGCGCACGACACCGGCGGCACGTGGAGATTTGGGTCGCTTCCCAGGCATCGCGCAGTATGGTAGGGAAGGGGAGGAAGAAAAGAAAGCCCTCGACTTTTACCTATCCACAAACAGCATGAACAATTCGTCAATCAGCGAGCCAAGTTTGAAATCGACCACGTTGAAGATCGGTTGGTTTACCGCCTCCTGCGTACTCGTGAGCAACATCATTGGGGGAGGGATCTTCACCACTACGGGATTGATGGCCCGCGATCTTGGTGACCCGATACTGATTCTCCTGTTGTGGTTCGTCGGAGCGCTTTTTGCGCTCGGCGGCGCGATGGTTTACGGAGAGTTGGGGGCCGCTCTGCCCCAGGCGGGAGGGGACTACGTCTATCTGCGAGAGGCGTACGGACCTCTGGTGGCCTTTCTCAGTGGATGGACCTCCTTCACGATCGGCTTTGGCGCGGCAGTCGCGGCCTCAGCTCTCAGTTTTTCGTCCTATGCATTGCGTGTCGTCCCGATCGAGGACGAACAGGGATGGGTGGCGAAGGGGCTCTCGCTGTCTCTGTTGTGGATCGCGACCCTCATGCATTGTCGAGGTGTGGGAGCAGGCGGCCGCATGCAATTGCTCTTGACGACCACAAAAGTTGTGGCCATTGGGGGATTAATTCTCGGCGGACTCGTAGCGGTGATTGGCAACGGAGGTGTTCACTTCGCTGGGCCGACTGTACAGCAGCCGACGCTCGGGGCCTCTGCCATTGCGCTCGTGATTGTGACCTACTGCTATCTCGGTTGGAATGTGGCGGGGTATATCGCCGGCGACATGGTCGATCCCAAGCGGACTCTGCCCAAGATCATGATCGGGGGCACTGCCTTCGTTGCCGCGATCTATCTGTTATTGAACGTCGTCTATCTATCGGCGTTGTCGATCACGGAGCTGGCCAGCGAACCGATTGTACCGGTCGCGGAAAAGGCAGCCGCAGCCTTGTGGGGGCCACAGAGCGGGCGGTTGGTCGCCGCCATTCTGTGTCTCTCTATCGCAGGAGCGGTAAGTGCGATGACCTGGGCAGGGCCTCGCGTCTATTGGGCGATGGCGCGCGACGGTATGATCAGCCCCTGGCTTGCTCAGCTCCATCCCCTCACCGCGGCTCCGGCTCGTGCCATCGTGTTCCAAAGTCTCTGGGCGTCGCTGCTCATTCTGAGCGGAACCTTCGAACAGCTCCTCGTATACAGCGGCCTCGTGCTCTCGCTGTTTATGGCTCTGACCCTATCCACGATCTTTCGTCTTCGTCGTAGAATTGCCGAGAGCCCTCACCAATATCGCGCCCCACTCCATCCATTTTTACCCGCAACCCTCGTCATCGGAGCCGTTACAATGGTCATCTACAGTCTTATCCAAAGGCCTACGGAGTCTTTGTACGGCGCGGCTACCGTCCTGAGCGGCATCCCGCTTTATTACTTCTGGCGCAGGCGTGACAATCGCCTCAAGCACGAATCCTAGAAGCCCGTATCAACGTGCTTATCCAGGCGGCAGGGAGCGAAGTGCCCATAGCATATGCATGTCTTACGGTAGGCATTAGGAAGCAGAGCCGGGCGGGTGTTCAAACAATCAGTCCGGCGAGGCCGCAACGAGCGAGACCGCGAGGTGTACCCTATGGGTACGTTGAGGGGGAGAGCGATGTGAGAACGAAGCTGGAGGATTGTTTGAACACCCGCCAGACACAGTACGGGCGACCTTGCACAAGGTGGGCGGTCGCCCGCGTGTGGCGCTTATGACGCCAAATCGCCTATGTGTAATTGTCTCGGCCCGGCGAAAACTGAGGCCCGCGCGACAGCTAGAGCATTGAGTCGCTAATCGGGGGAAACGACATCATCCAAGGTGCTTGTGTTCCTCGTGCCAGTGTCGAGTTCTCCATCTGGAAATTGGCTAAGAACCTGTTGGTCTTTGGTGCCGTGACGACACAGCCAGTGGAGAACCGTCTAGCACGACCGATTAGCAACCCGCCCTCGAGTCGGCGGGCCTGAGTGGCCAGGTGGAGTCAGGTCATCCATCGCTACCCTCCTCTCGTGAGAAAGTTGGCGGGGGAACTCGTTAACAGTTGCCCGGCCTGTTCTGTTCCCCCTCATCGAGTGAATGAATGGGCCGTAGATTCCTCATACGCCCATTAGAAAATTGTGTCAATAGGGAAAACAGTTTCTGTGACGATGGCGCATCGGCATAAAACATACCAACCAGGTGAAGAGTTGAAGCGTCGAGTATGGGGCCGCGGAATCGCTATTTTCCGGGTTGACATCAAATTAGCTCTGGGCAATAATCCGCCCTCTTCACCGTGTTCCCCCTTGGAATCTTCATGTCGCCTACGTCATCCGTGTTCAACATTTTGTTACTCAGTGGTGATCCGGACCTCCAGAGTCAGTTCAAGTACACACTCAAGGACGCGTCTGTGACGATCGCGAAATACGCGGCGACGCTGCCAAAGGACGTGACGAGCCGCACATTTGATGCGGTCATCGTCGAATTGAAACCGGGCTCATCCGCAGGAACCTCTGCCATACCCGCTCACATCGATCTCACGCAGACCGTGGTTATCATCGGTTCGCGGGCGGTGCTGAAGCGAGCGTCCAAGTTTCTCCAAGTGATGATGCGACAGAAGGCTTCGGAGGCGAGCGGACACGACGCCCTTTCTCTTGAAGACTATCTCGAATGGA
The DNA here is from genome assembly GCA_038200685.1 of Nitrospirales bacterium. Lineage (GTDB taxonomy): Bacteria > Nitrospirota > Nitrospiria > Nitrospirales > Nitrospiraceae > Palsa-1315. Next base: position 1,295 of record JBBRRN010000344.1, on the reverse strand, counting down.
AGATGGGGGAATTTGTGAAAGGAATGCGAAACGGTTCAGGTCGGAACCTGCATCCCATGTTGATCAGCGCCATTGAACGCCCCTTGATCACCAGAGCGCTTCAGGAAACCAACGGTAATCAGATTCAGGCGGCAGAACTCCTGGGGTTGAATCGCAATACTCTGAGGAAAAAGATCCATGACTTGCACATTCCCATGAAGCGAAATCGGACTGCGAAGACCCGAGAGGCGTGAGACTTCTGTGTAGGTTCCCGGAAGGCCGGGTTCATGTCGGTGTGGTCACGGCACACGTCGGTGACAAGGAGCCGCATAGTTCAACTCAACATTTAGGAGGGATACGATGACGAAAGAAGAGCTGATTGCAAAGATGGCATCGTCCGCGGGCATCACGAAGGTTGCGGCGGGTACCGCGCTCCAGGCCTTCACTGGGGCCGTGACGACGTCTCTGAAAAAGGGGCAACGCGTTTCGTTGGTCAATTTTGGGACCTTTACGGTAGCCAAGCGGAAAGCTCGTCTTGGGCGAAACCCCAGAACTGGCGCGGCGCTACGGATTCCTGCTGCCAAAGTCCCAAAGTTTTCGGCAGGGAAAAACTTGAAGTCAGCGGTCAGGTAACGTCGTACGATTGCCAGCTCACGCCTCTGGCAAAGACAGATTATGAGGACATGCCCCACCGCGGGGTATGTCCTCTTCATTTTTGCGTTTCAGTATGACATCTCCTTGACCAGTGCGGTATCATGAGTATCTAAAAGATACGTCGCTCATGAAACGCGAAGCGTATCTCGCAGTAAGAGATGATGGTGTGTGCTTAACGAATGACGAATTGAAAGGGGGCGACCGGAATCGACGGGGATACTAAAGTCAGCGGTGCATGTCGAGCTCTCGGGGTCTCGTAAATCCTCCGGGAAAATGTAACTGCCAATCAAGAACTGGCACTCGCAGCTTAATTAACTGCGACGTTCCGCCACCTGAGGCCCGCGGGGGTGGTTGGAGCGCGATACAGCGGGCTGGTCCAAAGCTGGTGCTCAGCGGCTGAGGACGAGACAATACTGGGCTAGTGGCCAGTCTAAGCTAGCCGGTGGGCGTGGGTGGCTGCGAAATTAAAACGATCGGCTACACATGTAGATCCGTTGTGCTGAAGGTCTTCGGACCCGGGTTCAACTCCCGGCGCCTCCACCAAAACAAGCTCGCTCGACCCGGAGCCACTTATGATGGTTCCGGGCGACGGGACAAATACCGCCAGTGGGCCTTCTTAAAGCCCGTGGCTCTGCGTGCCGCCAGCTCGTCATCACTTTATT
>JBBRRN010000343.1:0-4497 GCA_038200685.1 Nitrospirales bacterium | reverse complement strand
TCCTCATGGCAATGATCGCGGCACTCGTCACCGCCGCAGACTGGATCAGCCACGGAAGAATCTATGGCTAAGACGATGGAGCGAAATTTTGATGGGCGGGAATGGCTCGCCTCGACCTTGGTGTGGAGCGCGGCGGCTCTCGTGACCGCCACCTTCTGCTGGCTGTTGAGTGATATCATCTGGCACGGTCTCAATCAAATCTCATGGACGTTTCTGACAGCCCCTCCCCGGAACGCTGGACGCGAAGGCGGGATTGGTCCTATTATTGTCTCGACCGCGTTGATCCTCAGTGTCTGTCTTGGAGTCTCCCTTCCCATCGGCGTCGGGACCGCGGTGTTGCTGGCCGAGTTCACCACGGACGCCAGTCTGTTCGGCCGGCTTACCCGCCGCAGTCTCGATGTGCTTTCGGGTGTGCCGTCGATCGTTTTCGGACTCTTCGGCAACGCCTTTTTTTGTAAAACGCTTGGGCTCGGCTTCTCGATCCTGTCCGGTGGTCTGACGCTGGCCTGCATGGTGCTGCCGATCCTCATCCGTTCGACGGAGGAAGGGTTCCGCGCCGTGCCAGCCGGGTACCGGCTCTCCGCCGCCGCCCTTGGGCTCTCGCGGACCACGACGCTGTTCCATCTTTTGCTGCCGGCGGCTGTGCCGGGGCTCCTGGTCGGTCTGGTGTTGGGGGTGGGTCGGGCCATGGCGGAAACCGCCGCGCTCATCTTTACGAGCGGCTATGTGGACCGTATGCCGGAGTCGCTGCTCGATTCTGGCCGGACGCTGTCCATCCACATCTTCGACCTCTCGATGAACGTCCCCGGGGGGGATACCAATGCCTATGCCTCGGCGCTGGTGTTGGTCGTGTTGCTACTCGCGATCAACGGAACAGCGTCGTGGCTGGCCGAGCACTGGCTACACCGGAGGATCGTCACGGTATGAAGCCGTCTGCTCCCACACCGGGGACACAGCCTTGGTTTCCTCTGGAAGAACGACCCGCCTGTTGCGTCCCAAAGCCATTCATCGACGTCGATCAGCTCAGCCTGCATTATGGCCAGAAGCCCGCATTCCACAACGTGACACTCTCGATCAACCAAGGATGCATCACGGCGCTCGTGGGTCCGTCAGGTTGCGGCAAGACCAGTTTCCTCACATCTCTCAATCGTCTGACCGATCTCATCCCTGGATGTCGGCTGTCGGGACGCATCCACCTCGACGGCCTCGATGTGTTGGATTCGCACACCGATGTGATCCGCTTGCGCCGCCGCGTCGGTATGATTTTCCAAAAGCCGAATCCGTTCCCTCTCTCGATCCGGAAGAACCTGGAGTTTCCATTGCGCGAGCACGGGCTCCGGGATCGGGAACAGATCGCCATCACCATCGAGACGGGACTGCGCGACGTGGTTCTGTGGGACGAAGTCAAGGACCGCTTGAATTCACCGGCCTTGGCGCTGTCGGGTGGCCAACAGCAGCGATTATGCATGGCCAGAGCGCTAATGCTCTCGCCTGAGGTGCTCTTGATGGATGAGCCTTGCAGCGCGCTCGATCCGCTCTCCAGCGGTGTCGTCGAAGACCTGATCGTCGGCCTGCGGGATCGCTACACAGTACTGATCGTGACCCATAATCTTGCGCAAGCCCGTCGCATCGCGGATTACGCCGCCTTGTTCTGGATTCAAAACGGAGCTGGACAGTTGATTGAATCAGGGACGGCTAAACAGATATTTGAAGCGCCTCGTGAACCGCTGACCACAGCCTATGTGAGCGGAATGCGAGGATAAATGTTGTCACCGACTGAAACTCGCTACGCAGACTTGGCAGGACCGTCTTGCTCATCGTCTTGAGCGATGCCATAAGATCCTTGCGTTTCTTGACCGCTTCAGAATTGATTGGGTAATAGATCCGACGGCCTTCCGGACGATCATGAATCAAGCTTGCATCCTTTACTTATAGATGAAAAGAGAGACGGAACTGCCCGATCTGAATGGCGTTGTTAATTCACACAGGCGACGCCCGCTCTACTCGAACCAATCGAGAATGTCCAGCTGCGTCTCATCTGCAAGGGCGAGGGACAATTCAGCCGTTTTATCTCGCTTTTCCCGACAACGCAGGCATCCCTTCATACACACCAAGAAGGCATGGATAGACCCTCTGTAGATTATCGTGATTGCGTCGCTTCTAGGCAGTCTGCTAAGGTGATCCGGTTAGAGATCATTCGCTATCATAATATCGGTTGATTATTTATATGGTCTGGGACCCAAAAGATCCTTGGAGTAAGAAGAGCGACCCGCTTGAGGATGCTCTCAGACAGGCCCAATCGCAGTTTCAGAATCTGTTACCCTCATTCAAGAATCTGATGCCCTCGAGCGGCTTCAGAAACGTCGCCTTAGCAGGGCTAGTTGTCTTTCTTGCCTGGAATAGTGCCTTTATCGTCGCCCCGGATGAGGAGGGCGTCGTCAAGCGATTTGGCGCCCCTGTCCGAACCGTGGGACCTGGCCCTCACGCGAAGATCCCCTTTGTCGAAACCGTCCTGCAGCCAAAGGTCCAAAAACTCCACCGTATCGAGGTAGGCTTCCGCACAGATCGGCAAGGCCGCCAACAGATGCTCGCGCAAGAAGCCTTGATGCTCACCGGCGACATGAACATCTTGGCCATCGAATTCATCGTGCAATACAAGATTAAAGAGTCTGCCAACTACCTTTTTAACGTCGCACAAATCGATGAGACGATCGGTAAAGCTGCTGAGGCCTCTATGCGGGAAGTGGTCGGTAAGGGCAAAATCGACGAGGCGTTGACGACCGGCAAAGCCCAGATCCAGCAGGATACTCAAATACTCCTGCAATCGCTTCTCGACCAGTATCAGGGAGGCGTTCAGATCGCCGCCATCCAACTCCAAGACGTCAGCCCCCCCGAGGCCGTGGCGGCTGCTTTCAAGGACGTGACGAACGCGAAAGAAGATCGAGAGAAACTGATCAACCAGTCTCAAAGCTATCGCAACGACATTCTCCCCAAAGCCCAAGGCGAAGCCGCTCAGGTGGTGAACCAGGCCAAGGGCAACGCCCAGGCGCGGGTTGATCGCGCCCAGGGTGAAGCCAACCGTTTTTCGGCAACGTTGAAAGAATACAATCAAGCCAAAGACATCATCAGCAAACGGATCTATATCGAAACCATGGAAGAAATCCTCCCGAACGTCGAGAAAATCATTATTGACGGCAAAGCCGCCGATCGTATGCTTCCGTATCTTCCGCTCGATCGTCACAAGCCCATGACCAGCGCCACCACTGAGGACCGTAAATGATGACCAAGCAGGGATTGATCATTGCACTGCTCGTGGTCGCCTGTGGGTTGCTTTTCCTGGGAGCCTCACCGCTTTTCGTCGTAGACATCATCCAGAATGCGATCGTGGTCCAACTCGGAAAGCCTGTCCGCAATATCACGGAGCCGGGGCTCTATGTGAAAATACCGTTCATTCAGGAGGTCACCTACTTCGATAAGCGTCTATTGGACTACGACTCAGATGCGCAAGACGTGATCACCCAAGACAAAAAGACCCTCCTGCTTGACAACTATGCCAAATGGCGGATTGTCGACCCACTCAAGGTCTATCAGAACTTTCAAACCCAGCGTGGAGCGCTGCAACGGCTCAATGACATTATTTACTCTGAACTCCGGGTCGAACTCGGGCGCCATGACCTTCTGGAAATCGTCGCGGATCACCGCGCCGATCTCATGAAAATCGTGACCCAGCGGTCGCATGAAAAAGCGTCGGCGTATGGGATCGAGATTCAGGACGTGAGAATCAAGCGCGCCGACCTCCCTGAACAGAACGAGAAGGCCGTGTTCGCCAGAATGCAAGCAGAACGGGAACGGCAGGCGAAGCAGTATCGTGCGGAAGGCGCTGAAGAGGCACAGAAAATCCGTTCAGAGGCGGAAAAGGATCGCGAGATTATTCTGGCTCAGGCGTACAAGGAATCGGAAGAGCTTCGGGGCGCTGGGGATGCCAAGGCCTTTAAGGTCTATGCTGATGCGTACCGGCAAGATCCTCATTTTTTCGAGTTTACTCGTTCGATGGAAGCCTACAAGAAGACCTTCAAGGACAAGTCCACGCTGGTGGTCAGTCCAGACTCAGAATTCTTCCGCTATCTTAAACAGCGCTAGCCCTTAGGACAGTCCCACAACCTCGCCCGTGCTTGGATCGATTCCAATACGTTCCCCTGTCGGCTTCTTGGGCAACCCAGGCATGAGTTGAATACCTGAGCAGACCGCCGTCAGAAATCCAGCTCCTGCGAGGATTCTCACCTCTTTAATCGGCAACGTAAACTCTGACGGGCGCCCTTTCAACGCCGGATCGTGCGACAGCGACAACGGCGTCTTGGCCATACAGATGGGCAACTGATCGAGTCCGAGCTGTTGCGAGACTTCGATATCTCGTTCAGCTTGTGCGTCGAACGACACGGCTGAGGCCCCATACATCTGTGTGGCAATGGTATGAACTTTCTTCTTAATCGGCCAGCC
>JBBRRN010000342.1:0-4504 GCA_038200685.1 Nitrospirales bacterium | reverse complement strand
GGTCTGCTCGTATCCCGTGGTCATGTCCGCCTTATTGACTTCTGACCAGCCTATACGCGTCCGTGTCACAGAGCAATTGTTCCTTCGCCGTGAACCGACGACCAGAGGCAGCACCTCCGTGCCCATAGGTCCCTCGCATTTCGTTTGAGTCCAGTGTTAAGAGTTTGCAGTGTTAAGAGTTTGCAGGATAGGCGTTCGCCATGTCTTGTATTACGTTGTGTGTTTTGTTATGCTCCCTGGGTCGTGCTCTCCTCTGCTTGGAGGACTCCGACCCGCCCCCTCCTGGCGATCCGTCTGCCGACTCTCCGGTTGGGAGCGTCTCGTTGGTCATGACCCACCAGGCCCGTGCGCTGGCTCTCGTGACCTGGCCGGTGTGCCCGGTTTTGTCTGTGGTTTGGGAAAGGACGCTGCCGCCATGCCTCCTCGCTTGACGAGTATCAGCGCCGACCTTGGAACCCTCAAAGCTCCCTGGGTGGCCTGGTGCGCCCAGCAGCAGATCAAGCCGAGTGACGCCCTCCGGCAGATCCTGACCACGGTCCTTAGTCAGACCCCTCCGGGTCGTGCGGTGGTCCGCACCACCGTGCCCCACCGCGCTGAACGGGTGACGAAACGGATGGAGCTTCGACTCACCCCCTCCGAGCATGCCGCATTGGTGGCTCGCGCAAACGCCGAGGGCTCGCACCCGAGCACCTGGGTCGTGGCCATGGTGCGTACGCTCTTGACCCAGCAACCCACCCTCTTGCCCCCGGAGCGTGACGCCCTTGCCCGCTCCAACCAGCAGTTGCTCGCCATGGGGCGGAACCTCAATCAGATTGCCAAAGCGCTCAACAGCTCCCCGCGTGATCGGACCGCGTTGCGCGCGGATCTCGTGACCGCACTCTCCACCCGCATTCAGACCCATACGAATCTAGTCTCGGATGTGCTGCGTCGCACGCTGGAGCGTTGGCAGATCCGATGAGCCCCGGGCGTACCACGGCGACTTTAGATGAATGGGGCAGCCGGCTCTTCAATATCGGGGCCCCTCCCGCACCGAAGGCGGGCACTGCGGGAACACGACGGCGGCCTTCCTCTCACGCGGGCACGGGTGGGCGCTTGGGCACCCCGGAGGCACGGGCGCAGTTCGTGCGGCACAAGCTCCAGCAGATGGTGCGCCGTGCTCCCCAAGTGATGGTGAAGATCGCGAAGACCCCGAAGGGGATGCGCGGGATCTCGAACAACCTCAGCTACATTTCACGGGATGGCAAACTCGACATTGAAGATCAAGATGGGCAGGTGATTCAGGGGAAAGAGGCGGTGGCCGATCTGAAAGCCGAATGGCAGGATGGCGGCGTGCCGATTCCGCAGCAGTCCACCAAGCGCGACGCCTTTCACCTCATCCTCTCGATGCCGGCACGGACCGACCCGTTGGGGGTGCAGCGGGCCGTGCGCGAGTTTGCCACGCGTGAATTTCCCCTCCATCAATATGCGATGGTGTTGCATACCTTTGAGACGGACCCAGACCCCAACCCGTCGCGGCATCCGCATGTGCATCTCACCGTGAAGACCGCCGGCCTGGATGGGATCAGGTTGAACCCCAGAAAACACGACATTCAACGCTGGCGAGAAGGGTTTGCCGAGGCGCTGCGGGAGCAAGGGATTGACGCGACAACGACCAGCCGCTTGCATCGCACGACGCATGAGCGCTGGGCGATTCGGCGTGGTGTGGATCCGATCACCAAAACCAAGCAGATCGATCGCCGCCTACGCGCCACGCCGGTGCCGTCGGTGCAGCGTGAGGTGATGCAGAACTATGAACGGGTGATGAAGGCCTTGGCGGGGTCTGATCACGGTGAGGACCGCCGGCTGGCCGCAGATTTGGTGGGCTACTTCACCGGACGGAGCCGGATGGGGGAGAAAGGAAAAGAGCGGCCTCAAGAAAGAGAATGACCCGTGTTCGGCACCAACCGCAAGACCAGCGGTGTACAATTCCTCCTCACCAAACTGAGCCAACCCAGCAAGAGCTATTCCCACGTCACACCGAAGATGTCACGGTCGCGCGTGAAGCAAAGGAGTGGATGGCCGCTCATGCCTTGAAGCGTTGAGCTGATTCACGGGGAAGCCTTCGGCCATCCGGAGGCTTCCGTCCACAGAACTTTACAAGGCACACTCGGCGAAAATGGCAAGCCGAATTTCGGCTCGCATAAATCAATCGTCTGAATAGAGTTCTATGTGGTGAAATATTTGGTGGAGGAAGTGGGAGGGAAAAGCTCTCAGAAGTTACGTGAGGATCACTGATATTCGACAACTGCCGCAATTGCTGCGACGAGTTCTTCCATTAGAGTCGATGGCAGATTCCCAAAATTCTTGATGAACCGAGAGGTATCCACGCCCCTGAGTTGAAGTGCATCGATAGAAGAAGTCTTTGAGAGGCCATTCCTACCGTCAGGATCGATCCGGACATGCCAGATGCTTCCCTTGAAATGATCCTTCCATTCGGTAATGGGAGCGATAAGTCTGAGAGGAAGTCGACCTAGCGCATCGGAACTGACTATGACAGCCGGCCGTGATTTCTTTATCTCAGAACCCACGGTCGGATCTAAGTTAACGAGCCAGATTTCGCCGCGCTTAGGCGATGGCGGGGTAGTACTCAACGAAGTTTCCACTCTGAAGATCGCTTCTGTCTGTGCCATCCGAATAGTGTGACTTCAGCTTATCTGCTTGCTCAGACAGAATCCGTCTGCGCTCTTCAAGAGGCAACTTCATGAAGGCTCGTCGCTCAATAAGGGTGAGCGGCTCCTCGACATCAAGAGGCTCGCCAAGCAACCTTTCGACCTCTTCACGGGTAATCAGTCCCTCTGCATAGGCTCGAAGCGCTGTTTGCCGAAGCCATTGTGATTGTTCAGGTTCCAATTCACCCGGTTCTTTCCGTTTCCATTTCAAGTGGTTTATAAGCATCATCCACTGCCGGTAGTATCCCTCTGAGATAATCTTCAAATCGAATAGTCGTCGAACAAGTGCTTGCACGCTCATTCCAAAGCGCTTTTTAAAAAGCAGTAGTTCCTCACTAAGAATGGTGTCCCGCTTAGTACCAATCTCACGATAGACCACTTGTGCGGGAGCAAGGAAGGCTGCTCCGAACCGGAATGCCGCCTTTTCCTCATCAAGGCCAGAACCTATCTTCAAAACAAGATGGCCTAATTCATGCGCAAGGCTCAATCGCTGCCGCTCTCCAGACACCCCTTTGGACGTGACAAGTCCTGCGGCTTGACTCCGCGTAACTTCATCCACCGCCACTGCGCAAATGCCATCAAACTTGTCGATGGCGTCAATCTCGATGACGTGAATGTGATGATCTTCGAGCATGCCAACCATGTTTGAAATAGGATCCTGCCCAAGCGTCCAATTCGTACGCAACTCTTCAGCAGCCCGTTCAGTATCTTCTATCTTTGAAATGCGGTGCGCGTGGATCGGCAAATGATTCCCATTCGGCCATCCTGTCATGGCCTGAAGAGTGACTCTATCCTCCAAGACCTCCGTCACAAGGCTCTCAATTCTCCCCTGATCTTTCCTGGGTAAACTCGACGCTTTTCTATAGCCGATGAACTTAACACTGACGTGAGGCTCTCTCAGAAAATAAGATGCCTTCACCTTAAAGGTGTCGGCAAGCTTGTTCAGAACGATGGGAGACGGGTTAGCCTTCCCACACTCATATTTTGAAAGTGCCTGCTTCGTTACAACATGCCCCATCGACGCAACAAGCGCGTCAAGCGACAGCCCTCGCGACATTCGCAATCGCTTCAGCCGGTGAGCAATGGTATTTGAATTAGACATAGATAGAAGGGATACTGGTTGACAAATTATACAATTTATACACAGTTTGTCAACCGTTAAGTAAAGACTTATCCACACCAAGTAGTACGACTCGAGGACCTCGAACCTGTGCTAATGAAATGGACCCAGCCTTCTTCCCACACGAGCCTCACCCGAGGCGCAATGGGTGTTGTTGTGCGCGTCACGCACACTCACTATCAGGACAAAGGGAGGAAGGGAGCGATGCACATCACGATATAGGGGATCGATTTGGCCAAGCAGGTGTTTCAGTTGCACGGGTGGATGCACGAGGGCGAGCCGTGCTCAGCCGACGTGTGAAGCGTCAGCAGGTATTGGATACGGTGGCGAACCTGACGGCCTGTGTGATCGGGATGGAGGCGTGCGGGAGTGCGCTTCACTGGGGTCGGGCGTTCGAACAGCTTGGACATTCCGTCAAGCTGATGCACCCCAAGTATGTCAAGCCCTACGTCAAGACCAACAAGAATGATCGTCGCGATGCGGAAGCGATCTGCGAAGCGGTGAGTCGGCCCACCATGCGCTATGTCTCGATCAAGACGGTCGAACAAGCCGCCATGCAGGCCGTGCATCGGACGCGATCCCTCTTCGTGAAACATCGGACCGCTGTCATCAATCAGATCCGGGGCTTGTTGGCCGAGTATGGGGTGGTGCTTGCACAATCCCCGGAGAAGGTCCG
>JBBRRN010000341.1:0-4530 GCA_038200685.1 Nitrospirales bacterium | reverse complement strand
TTTTGATGGGATGAGCTGAAGGCTGCCATGTCGATTTGAGAAGACTCGACCACCAAACGGGCCTTCGGCGACTCCGCCCAATGCGCGATGGAGCCGGACACCCGCAGATCGCTCGCGCCCACCTGAAACGCCATGCGCGCGATCTGAATCCTGTCTTGATCAAAACGGAGTGTCATGAACGCATTCCGGATCGGTTCATCCAAGCCCTCCACGTTGATCGTGCCCCGGTCGAATCGAACCTCTCCGGACGTGCGCCAGGAAGCACGGACCTTCGCTTGTCCTTCCATGTGTAGTGCCACGTCGAGCATTCCTGTCCGAATCGGTCCGAGCGCCACTCCCGCCGGCAGCCTGCTCACGGAGACCGCGCCGGACGAGACGTTGGCCGCAAAGTCCATGTCCCCGAATAAATCGATGGTCCCGTCTCCGGCAATCTTGATCGGGGGAACGTGCAGGTCCAAATGCCGAACCACCAACCGGTTGCCGCCGGACAGCCGGCTGTCGAACTCAAGGGCTGCAGGAGCCTGCAGAGGCTTCGTCAATCTGTTCGGTATGCGCAGAGCAGCCGACAGAAGGTCAACCTTTCCCTTTAACCGTGGTTCTCCGATCGGACCCGTCAAGGCGGCTTGCATGCGAATGATTCCGTCCATCTCCGGTTGGAGACCGACATCGACGCCCTCCGCAAGCAGTGATCCCACGTCCGATGCGTCCATGCTCATATTCAGTTTCACATCGGAATGGGGCCTGCCTTCCATCAAAGTGACAGCCCCGCCAGCGTCGAACCGTGCCGGACCCAGCCGACCCTCAAGACGCTCAATTGTCACCACAGTCGGCGTGGCGTTGATGCGAGCCTGTACTTGCTGTACCGGAACTGAAAACTTGGAAATGCGAAAACCGACGTGATGCAGCGTGAAATTGATGTCGACCAGCGCAAGTGGTTTCCCGCCGGTCGGTTGCCCCATCACATGGGCGACCATCTCGATATCACCGGTGGGCTGCTCCACCTGGGTCAGTATATTTCGCAAGAGCGGAAACCCGTCGATGCCCCGAGCCGTATCGAGTAAGCCCGTCGCTGAGGCGGTCCCTAGAATTTTCACGTCGAGGTGCGGTTCACTCAGACATTGCGTAATGAGCAGATCCTCCCCCGTCAGACGGACGGGACCGCATTGCGCACGGAGATCGATAATCCGCACCTGCGTCGCATCGTAGGAGATCCTCCCGGAAAGGGCTTCAATCGAGGGATACTGGGGATCGAACGTGAACCGGCCGTTTCGTATTTCGAGAAGACCTCTGATGTTCGGACGCGAACCAGACGCAAGCTCCACGGAGAGCGACATCGACTGTACCGTGATTAATCCCTCGACGCCGTGTTCCGCCCATCGCCCTCGCAGGTGAGTTGAAATCCAGGCGGAGGGAGTTTGGCTCAGCAAGCGCGTTAACGTCACAGGAGGAGCGGACAGCGTCGAAGAAAAGTGTGGATGCTCCGTTCCCACGCCGATGACGGCCGCAATGCCCTGCACGGAGATATCCGACAACTCGACTTTCCACTCATCGACGGTCAGATCTGAGCCCTCGGCCCTGGGCGACCATCGAAGATGCGCGGTGAGTTGCGCCGGTCCGACAAACCCATCGGAGACCGCATCCAGACCAGCCCAGACAGAAACTAGCTGCCGCACATCGATGTGGTGCAGTCTGAGATCCCCCTCGGCGTGCATTCCGTCTCCATTCTGGCTCTGCGTCAGCGAGCCGTCGAATGTGAAGGCCGCACTATCTCGCTCCTGCGGAATTTCACCGGAGACCTGCAGCCTGGCATGGCGGCCCATGATCTCACCGGACAGAGTTCCCTGTGTCACGATGATCTGAATCGGCGTGCGCAAGGTGAGGCCCGACTCATCGATGATCGTGATCCGACCACCGACCACCAGCAGACTCCGCACCGCCTGTAATAACGTGAAGGGTGGAGCCGAATCACCGGGGGAAGACGCGCTCCCATTTCCGCCGATGGACCAGGTTCCGGTGTGACCCCGGCGAATGGTCAGACGCGGGCGATCGATGATCAGATCCTTGCCGACAACCCGTCCTTCCAACAGCGGCAGGAATTGCAGCGCCATCTCCAGACGGTCGGCGACGAACAACGGCGTCGTGGAGGACCGTTCCCGGACCTGCAAGTGAACCAATTCCAGCCCGATGGAGGGAAAGATCCGGACATGCCATGCCTCGGCAGACAACTCATGGCCCGTGCGCTGTGCGAACTCCTGAAGCATCGCCTCCACAATGGCCGGACGAGTGAGTATCCAGGGCAGGGCCAGCACGCCGGCTATGACAACGGTGGCCGACAGGAGGAAGACTAGCGTAGCGCGTCCTTCAGATCCCCTTGCTGGCGGCGTTGTTGTGGATCGGTCCATTCCATCCCCTCATGATCACTATACGCAGCAGAAGAGGCGGGCACAAGCCGCGGAGACAGGGTCTATCGTGGCGTGTCTTGGTCGAGAATGAGCGAACCCTACTACGTCAAAGCGGAAATATCCGGTCGATCCGTAGGCCGGGCTCGCCTGCATTATGTACGAGAGTTCGTGGCGAAACCGCCGAAACGCCACGCGAGACGGGCGCGTGAGCTGCGAGGCGGGACTAGCGTAAATCGCCCGACGTGCAGAAGAGAAGAGCTCCGGACCCAGGCATCGGTGTGGCCTTGGATGAATGCGGACGTAACGATCGGGCAGTCTTGTTGTTCCTGATCTCGCGGGCGTCAGGGCAGCAGTATAGACTTTTGTGCTGTAAGAGGAAGCTTCCCAATGACTGACCCCCTTGATTTCACTTCTCTGGCGTCGTAGTCCGTTGGTCTGGATCGTTATGGGTCGCAGCATCGTCGGACGTACGGCAAAACTGCAACGCGGAAGAAATTTCAACTCTCATTCTTTGGGTTCTCGGGTCACGGCATTGGCCACGGCCCTTTGCAACTCCATCACCACCTGTCTCAAGCGCCAGAGTCCTCTAACCGTACAAAGACTCAAATGCGCGTGGACGTATCGCACTCAGAGGAACGGGGAACAAGTTACAAGATCGCGGCCGCCTGCGAGACCAGTAGATTGCAGCCTCACAACCGTGACTCAAAATCAGCAAACTAGGCCAGTGCCTCATTGAGAAACCAAGTGTTGGCTGATCCAGTTTGCTGGTTTAGCATCAATGCTGGAGCGTTGGCGTCGTGCGGTTCTGATGTGCCCAGCACGTCCTACGGCGGGGGTGGCAGGAGGTCCGTATCCCGATAGTTCATGACAAATAACACGGTGAACTGGTTATAAAACGCATCTCCTTCATAGAGTGGTGTGGATCGGATCAGTCGTCCGGTCTTCTTATCGATGAAGTCGATCGAAAAACGAGCCAGGCCTCGCTGTTTCTGCGCTTTGTATAAGGCGAGCTCCGGAACCGCAATGGGGAGTAACCCGCTAGCAATCGGTGGAATTCCAATAAACGTGAGTTCTTGGAGCGTGCCAAAGGCATCCACCGTGACGTGGGCAATCAAGGACTCGCTGCCATCCTTCGGCAGATTGAGCCCTTCTCGAGCAAGCCACCTCTCGATCAACGCTGTCACAAATACTTGGTCTGTGGTGAGATTAGTGGTGAGACTAGTGGTGAGACTAACTGTTTCCACCACGACGGATTGTCCCGGTGGAATCGGCAACACGGCATCAATGAGCGCGCGTTTAAGCGATTGGGTCAACAGTAATTGCTCGTTCGGCGATCTCGCTGACTTCGTGGTCTCATATACTGATGAACAGCCCGATAGGATAAGGCTCCACAGGATGACCATCAGCCACGATGCGCAACCGATCCACGGGATGGTGGTGTGTATCTCCGAATCACGGAAGATGTTGGACCGAACCTGGTCTTTGGCATTCATGTACAAAAAACTCTCGCACCGCGGTCGAAACAATGGGAGTGCGTACGAGGCCCTCGCGCTCTGCCCTGGCGGCGGCAAAATGCCTAATGATCCTCCACCGTGCACATTGCCTCTGAAGATTTAAACCAGTTTGTTCCAGGGGGACGAAAATTCCACGCGGTTGCCAGTGCCTGACAGGTGAGGTTGGCAAGCGTATCTTTCGGAGGTCGAGTCTCAAACGTTGCATACCGTGCACTGCCACTCCAATGGACTCGACCAGATTCCATGTGCACCCCTCGAACCGTGATCATGGGAGCTCTATAATCACCCCCTCTATCCACGAATACCACTTCTTGGACCGCATGTTTTCTCGCTGTTTGGAGAATAGCAACTTCGTCCAGAAGTGTGTGGGCGAATTCGATACCGTTTGTGTCGACATCGATTGCTAACGTACTACGTTCAATAATAGATAGCCCTCGTTTCTGCAACCAGGTGGTGGCCACCCCGACCGCACTGGAATCATTTCCCCAGACAATCGTCAGTGTACCCGGTTTAGGAAGATCCGAGAGAAACCCGTCTGTAACCGGGGGAGAGCTGCACGCGGCAAGCAGCATGATGCACCCGAGAGTACCCATTACCTTCATCATCACGATCTC
>JBBRRN010000340.1:0-4544 GCA_038200685.1 Nitrospirales bacterium | reverse complement strand
TATGAGTTTCTTTACGACATGAACATTGAATAACCCCACTCGCGTCAAGGATGCAGGAGACAGATAATCCCGAACCATTTCTCGCAGAGGGCCCCGCAACCAATCACTCAGAGGAATAGAGAAGCCCTGCTTCCGACGGGACAAGATATTCTGTGGCAAGAGCCCTTCGAGTGCTTTAATCAGTACATATTTCTTCGTCATTCCATTGATCTTGTACTTGGAAGGGATGGTCGCTGCAAACTCGACGACCTTGTGATCCAGAAGCGGCACACGGACCTCAAGAGAATGCCACATACTGAGTCGATCCGTTTTTCTTAACTCATCGCCAGGAAGATAGGTTTCCATGTCCGCGAACAACATCCATTCCAACGGGTCTTCAAAAGGGCCGACTCGCTCCATGGCGATCTGGGTCAAATAGTCCCCTGACCGCCTGAGCGCATTGCGCACATCTTCACTGAATAGTTTCGACTTTTCCTGTTCATCGAACGCAGCCAAGAAGCTCTGATATCGTTGCGGGAAGGGAAGATCAGCGCCTCGAACAAAGCGCTTGAGGCGATCGACCCAGAGCCCGGCCGATCGTACCTCAGGAAGGCCATTGATGACGGAATCGAGTATGCCTCGACGCAGTGCGTGAGGTATCATCCGATACCGTTCCGCCGCTAAGACTCCCCGATAGCGTTCATACCCTCCAAAGAGTTCATCCCCACCAGTGCCTGACAAGGCAACGGTGACATACTTCCGTGCAGCCTCGGAGATCATATAGTTTGGTATCACCGAGGAATCTCCGAAAGGCTCATCAAACGACTGAATAATCGCTGGGAGCATCCCTTCGATCTGCGCCTGGGGATTTTCGTACAAATATTCCGAGTGATCGGTGCCATACTGCGTCGCGATGGCTTTGGCAAACGGGCGCTCATCGACGCCGACTTGCCCTGCTTCAAACCCAATGGTGAAGGTCTTCACCCTCCCCTGCCCTGCCCTGGACATGAGCGCGACGATTGCACTGGAGTCGATCCCCCCGCTCAAGAAGGCGCCGAGCGGTACCTCGCTGACCAAGTGTAGTCTGACCGCCTCTTCAAGATGATGCAAAAGACCCTCGGCATAATACTCGATGGATTGATGACCCTCTCCACTCGGTTTTAGCTGCCAATAGCGGCGGAGATGTAAGGTTCCGTTACTCCAGACTCCAATGTGGGCTGGAGGGATCTCGTGAATCCCCTCATAAATCGTGTGCGGACCTGGCACGTACTTGAATGTGAAATAATCGGAGAGAGCTTCCAGGTTGATGGCGCGCTCGAAACCAGGAATTGCCAGCAGGCACTTGATTTCACTGCCGAAATACAGCGCATCCTTCTGTTGCGCGTAATAATAGGGCTTGATTCCCAGTCGATCCCGACCGAGCAAGAGTTTCTTCTGACGGGCATCCCAAATTGCGAACGCAAACATCCCTCGAAGATGTGTGACCAGGTCCTCGCCATACTCCTCATACAAATGGACCAAGCACTCGGTATCAGAAGACGTCGCGAGGCGATGGCCACGCTTTTGGAGATCTTCTCTCAGTTCCCGATAGTTGTAAATCTCCCCATTGAAGACCACCCACACGGTGCGATCTTCATTATGGATCGGCTGCTTCCCGGCATGCACATCGATGATCGACAGCCGGCGCATCCCCAAGCCCACGCAATCTCCAAAGTAAAACCCATCGTCATCCGGGCCCCGCCGCCGAATGAGCGCACACATCCGCCGGACCAACGGCTGATCAACCTGGCCCGGCTCTGCATGAACGGATCCGACAATGCCACACATGAGTAAGACCTCAGCGATTCACATGCTGCGAAGAAGTGGCAGCACGGGATTTTTTCCCCCAGTCTCGCCGACCATATCCAAGCATTCCAAGTAACTCAATGGTGAGACGCCACGGCAAAAACACAGGGACTAATACCAGCCCTACCAATGCTTTTCCCGGCGCCTCCGTGGAGAGTATCCCTAGCACAAAGTAGCTTGCAATGGCCGCACAAAGTGCTGCAGCCCAATAGAAAGAAAAATCCCAGAATGGATCACCGACATGTATCCAGCTCCCGACGAAACAGAGTAGTGCCAGCGACGCTTGACTGGAATAGTTCGGGGCCACAAGGGTCACAGCAGAGTCAATCAAGGAGACTGATCCGGTTTGAATGCCCTGGCGAATCAACGCCCACATTTTGGAGCCCATAACAGCATACCGGCCACTCGCCCATCTCAACCGTTGATGCGAAGCCTGCTTAAAGTTCTGTGACTCTTTCGCGAAGGTTTTGGCCAACGGATTAAAGTAAATCGGTTCACCGTTCAGGAGAAGCTCAACTGAGAATTCCCAATCTTCTCCGACTGAAAAAGCCGTCCAACCATGCCGTTCCAATACTCCTGCGCTCAAACACATCCCGGTGCCTGTGAGCATTCCCTGGAGTCCGATGGCCATTTTCCCGGCATAGTACCGACCATTTCGCAGGACACCTGTCACCGCCATAATCCGTGTAAATGGACTACTCCAGGGATTTGAGATGTAATTATAGCCTTGTTGTACTTGGCGACCGGCCCAGTACTCTACATTGAACGCAGAGAGGAGATCGCGGTCCGCAAGGGTATCGGCATCAACGATGACGACGGCATCAAAGGCAATCTGGGCGTTTTTTGCCTCTTGAATGCCCCAGGCCAGGGCTGCCCCTTTTCCCGGCTGGCCATCGAATCGTTCAAAACACTGTGCGGCCAGGCTTCTCGCAACAGCAGCCGTCCCATCGGTACATCGATCAGCGATGACAAGAACCCGGTAGCGTTCGCTTTCATAATTCAGATCACGCAGACTTTCCAGGGTGCTTGCGATCCCCACTTCCTCATTATGGGCAGGAATCAGGACAAGAAACCGTGCCTGCCTGATCCCGACAATGGGTGTGTGAGGGTGGTAGAAAAACGAGCTTACCGCAAGAAACCACTGATACAAGACCAATACCGTCAGTGGAAACAATACCAGCAGAAGAACTATTCCAACGATGGTAGTCATGAAATATAGGGTTATCGGAGCCGGGAACCAAGTGGATTGGGTGCCAAGCTATCGATGTTTTTCTCAAGCATGGCGATTGCTGACGTGTCATAGGGCAGCACACTGAATACTTTGGCCACATTGATGGCTGGTTTGCCGGGGCGGAGTATCTTTTGCAGAACAGTTGCCAGCCACGAAAGCGGCACGAGCACAACGGTCGGGAGCCAGAGAACTGTGAGATCAGGATTGGCCTTCCTCAGATGGTCCAACAATTCACGTTTGGTCGGCGAAACAGGGTCGAGGAGGTTTAACGGACTCGGCGCGCTGTCCCAGGTATCAGTCATCCATGCCAAGAATCGGCCGGCAAACCCGACATCCACAACCCCCAGCCTATCGCTTGGGGAACCGATCGCGACAAAGAAATTTCCCAGCCGCTTGCCGAGGCGGCCCGGGGGATCGAAGTCCCCATAGTTCACTAACGCTCCGGGCCGTACGACCTTCACTGAGACACCGAGATCCTTACCCAATTGAACTGCGAGATTTTCTGATTCAAGCTTGCCCCAGACATAGGGTCCAGACCCCTTACTATCCGGCTCAAGCGGATGATTGTCGCCGATAGGCGAGCCAGTTCCCTGGGCCAATACGGCCAGACTGCTCACATGAATAAAATACTTGATGCCGGCGGCGGCGGCTCCTTTGATCATCTGGGCTGTGGCATCGAGCGAATTACGCTGGTGCTCCGGCCAACCTCCGGCAGTTTCGGCTGCCGCGTGAATGATTGTATCGACGCCCTTGAACAGATGCGAGGCTGCACCTATCGCGACATCCGCCACGACATATTCCGCGCCCGCAATCCGTTCCCAGGGGGATGGCTCGCGACGCGCCACGACACGAACGGGCCGATCACGCTTCAGTAACGCCCGAACGATCTCTTTCCCGAGAAACCCTGTTCCACCTGTCACAAGGACACCCCGGCTATCGATGGGTCTTGGCGCCGCGGAGGCTAAGGCCTTTGCCTCTCCAACTTTGAGAGCCTCTGCCACGCGTTCACAAATACGCACCGTGTCAAGCAAGCCTTCAGGAGACAGAGGAGACGGGCCTTTTGTACGTACAGACTCGTAGAAAGCCGAGAAGAGTTCTGACAGACCAGGATAGCTGCGCTGACTCTTGAGAAATCTGTTCGCCATCGCCGAGGTCGTTCCGGTCAGGAGTTGCCAAGCCTGTCGATAGGGAGCGAATAATTTATCGATGCCGGACGAACCTGGACCGATAGACCGTTGCGTGGTGCTCCTCACATAATCGGCAAAGAGAACCCCGTTTTTGCCTACCACCCGCAGATAGCTTTCGACAGGACGGCCCTCGAGTGTCACAATTAATGTTCCGGTTACTTCCCCACGCCGCACAAGTGCATGCACAGTCCCAGCCTGACTGACCTCGAGCGATACCAGCTCGACGTTTCCTTCAGTCGCCTGTTCAAGAACCCGCAGCAATAAATAGACCGGGTGCGGCAGGATATCGAGCAATTGATGAT
>JBBRRN010000339.1:0-4568 GCA_038200685.1 Nitrospirales bacterium | reverse complement strand
GACACCTGACGCGGTGTACTTGGACAACCTGCCTACACGGCGCACCGCCGCATAGGCAGAACACGCGAGGCGCCACTTAAGAACGAGCACATGCTGTCCGACCAACCGAGGCCACCTCTCAGCTTTGCCGACTCCTTGCGCAATGTCACAACGACAGGTCCGTTCAGTGGCATAGAACTGCAAGACTTCGACATGAAGAACAGTCTTGCGTATGGCGGAAAGGTCGGCGTGTATCCGTATCATGGTTCGCTAGGATTCGAGTTGGATGTCAACCACAGTACGCCGCACGTGAAGAATCTTGGCGATAGCCCCGGCATTCATCTAGCGGTGACGAATGTCGGCGCGAACGTCCTGTTACGGTATCCAGGCGCGACTTTTCAACCGTATCTCGGCCTTGGTCCCGGCATTTTGATTGCGCGCCTGAGTCGCTCGGTGGAGACCGAGTCGGACACACAGATGTCGATCGGGTTCAATTTTCTCACGGGAATCCGTGCATTTGTGACGCCTCACGTGGCGCTGTTCACAGAATACAAATTCACGGATGCGAAGTTCGATTTTAATGGCGCATTCGGTTCGTTCGGTGGATTCGATAGTACCTATCGGGCGCACCAACTATTTGTCGGCGTCTCGTACCACTTCTAGGGGAGGGTGCCATGTTGACTCGATGGATGAAGGCGATGATCGGTGGAGTCCTACTGTTCAGTCTCACGGCTTGCGCAGAGTCGCTGCATCAGACGCAACGGATGGCTATGCTCAGTCAGGCTCCGGAGAATGGGTACGCCGACGTATACGATAGGGCTAGCCCTTTCTACTCGACTCCCGGATTCTGGTGGAGTCCCTTTGGGTACTATCCAGGATTTTCGGGATATGGGCCGGGAGGATATGGGCCAGGATATCGATCCGGGTATCCCTATTATTATCCCCGTTCTGGCTATTCCCCGGGCGGATCGTTTTCTAACCCTGGCGGACCAAGCTCTCGTCCTTCGCCTCCAGCGAATGCCCCGTCACGAATGTTCAAACGATAGAATGAGGCGAGGTGAACATCCTGGCATCTTCGTTGACACGTTCTCGAGGCCTATGTTAGCTTCACCCCTTCGCGCTGGCTGAATCCAGCGTGCCTACACCTTGCTCCGGGCTAGTCCCGGGGCCTTTGTCCAGGAGGATTGCTGCATGGAGCTCTACGAGTCTCTGTTTATTATTCGCGCGTCTGTCTCCGACCAGGAGACCACTGCTTTGATCGAAAAGATGAAGGCGGTGGCAGAGAAGACCGGCGCGCAGTTCATCAAATCAGAAAACTGGGGCAAGAAAAAACTCGCCTACGAGGTGAAGCGGGAGCGCAAGGGCACGTACGTCTACTTTTACTTCAGGGCACCCAACATCACTGTCGGTGAATTAGAGCGATCCTATCGACTCGAAGACACCATTATCAAATTTTTGACTGTCCACCTTAAAAAAGAACTGGTGCCGCCACGGCCGATCGAAACGTCATCGGAGGAGTTTGCCGGTGGCCGGGTTTAACAAAGTCATTCTCCTTGGGAACCTCACGCGGAATCCTGAGCTACGGTATACGCCGAACGGGACGCCGGTGGCCAGCTTAGGCCTGGCGGTCAGTCGGCGATACAAGCAGGGCGATGAATTGAAAGAAGAAGTCTGTTTTGTCGATATTGTGGTCTTCGGCAAGCAGGCGGAACATTGCGGGCAGTATCTCAGTAAGGGGAGTGGAATTATCGTCGATGGGCGGCTCCAACAGCGCCGATGGGAAACTGAAGACGGTCAGAAACGCAGTAAGCATGAGGTAGTGGCCCAAACGGTCACGTTCATGCCGAAACGTCAGGATGGTGGTGGCGGTGGAGCTGAGGCCCCGGCGCACGATGATGCCGGGTATGAATCCGACGAGCACGTCTAACAAATAGGGAGACGGTTTATGGAGCGTGAACAACAAGGCGGAGACCGAGACGGCGGTGGCGGTGGTGGACGGTTCTTCCAACGCCGTCGGCCTTGTCGATTTTGTATCGACAAAGGGTCAATCGATTTTAAGGATGTCGGGCTGCTGAGAAACTTTTTAACTGAGCGGGGTCGGATTGTTCCGCGGCGCATCTCCGGCAATTGCATGAGGCACCAGCGTGAATTGACGGCTGCCGTCAAGCGGGCTCGACACATCGCGCTCATCAGCTTCGCAGAAGAACGATAACTGCTCACATTGGGGATAGGAATGCAGGTAGGTGCCACGATGGAACTGCTCAGGCCACTGCTGGCTGACATCACTGCCGATGGGCTCTCGCTGGTCGGCGAGGTCACGGCTGAAGAGCTCGGTCTCACCGAGGAGGATGCTGTGCTCCCGGGTCCGCTGGCTGTGAGTCTCGACCTGACCAATATCGAAGGACTGGTCGCCGTGACGGGGGTTCTGGAGGGCACGATCGTCCGTGAATGTGTGCGGTGCCTGAAAGAGTATGAGGATCCGTTGGCTTTTTCTGTTCGGGCGGCCTTTATGCAGGAGCCCAGGTCGGCGCCTCGCCATCCGAAACGGATCGATTCCCGAAAGGG
Organism: Nitrospirales bacterium; assembly: GCA_038200685.1. Classification (GTDB taxonomy): domain Bacteria; phylum Nitrospirota; class Nitrospiria; order Nitrospirales; family Nitrospiraceae; genus Palsa-1315. The sequence goes on along the minus strand of JBBRRN010000339.1, from coordinate 2,024 downwards.
GCGTGCGGAAGTCGTGGAGGCCGAATCAGAAGAGGAGTCAGACGATCAATATCACTATCAGGGTAATCAGTTGGAACTGGCTCCCATGTTACGCGAACACGTGATCCTGTCCGCGCCGATGCAGCCGCTCTGCAGCGACGACTGCGTGGGGCTCTGCGCGCAATGTGGGAAAGATTTGAATGAGGGACCTTGTCAGTGTGCCGAGGAACCAACGATCCCGACATTTCGGGTGGTCCAGAGCATGAAACACAAGACCGGCGGATCGTCAGCATCATAGCGTGACCGCCTGCTATCGAGAGTGAGAAGGAGCTGCCATGCCGAATCCGAAGCATAAACATTCACGAGAACGACGCGACACACGTCGCACACAAAAATTGCGCATTACTCCTCCGGGTATGTCTGTCTGTCCGCAATGCCACGAGATCAAGTTGCCGCATTACACCTGCTTGCATTGCGGAACCTATAAGGGCAAGGCGGTTATCCAGGTCGAAGAATCCTAGTAGGCGGTTGGAAAAAACTGCCAGCGCCGTTCTCGCGTCGCTCAGAGGCGCTACGTACGACTCGGACTACGCGTTGCCCTTTCACTTGTTGCGGCCTGCTGGACGGATTTTTTGAACAGCCTCCTCGGCTGGTACGTGACGGGGCCATCTGGCTGTGCACGATGACTCGAGGGATCGCGCAGAATGATGGCTGTTTACCCGTTGCGTCGATCATTCCACTTCTCTACACTCCTGCCGTATATTACGTGGTAACGGCGGCTCTTCCTTCCCGGCTACGCGATACGTCATCGTTCGCTGATTACTCAGCAACCCTATGAAGATTGCGCTTGATGTCATGGGCGGTGACCATGGACCGGCCCCGGCCATTGAGGGGGCTCTTCAGGCCGCCCGGGAATGCGATGTCGAAGTGCTCCTGGTCGGTGACGAGGCCATTCTCACCGCCGAATGTCGCCGTCTCGGCTGCACGGATTCCCGTCTCTCTATTCGACATGCTTCGCAAGTCGTCGAGATGCACGAATCGCCGGCTACCGTCGCCCGCAAGAAACGAAATTCCTCCATCTGGATAGCGACTGAGTTGGTCAAGAGCGGCGAGGCGAGCGCCGTGGTCAGCGCTGGGAACACAGGCGCGAGTATGGTCGCATCGTTCTTTGTGTTGGGGCTGACGAAGGGTGTCGAGCGCCCGGCGATCGCGACAAGCCTGCCCACGTTGACTGGGACGGCGATCATGTTGGATGTGGGGGCTAATGTGGACTGTTCGGCTCAGCATCTGGCCCAATTCGCCATCATGGGGAATGAGTATGGTAAATATCTCTTTGGGAAACCCAACCCGCGTGTCGGTCTGTTGAGTATCGGGGAAGAAGACAGCAAAGGGAATGAGGTCACGAAGGAGGCGTTCAAGCTCCTCAAAGCCAGTCCGCTCAACTTCATTGGCAATATCGAGGGCCGTGATGTGTACAGCGGGGGTGCTGATGTGGTGGTATGCGATGGCTTTATTGGGAACGTCGCGCTGAAGATCTCTGAGGGAGTAGCTGATACGATCAAGAAGTTGTTGCTCAAGGAGATCTCCGGATCCTTCTTCGGTCGCTTAGCCTATCCCCTCATTGCCAAGCCGCTCCTCAACTTGAAGAAAAGAATCGATTACGCGGAATTCGGCGGAGCGCCGCTCCTGGGCGTCAACGGCATTACCATGATCTGCCATGGCCGTTCGTCTGCCAAGGCGATCAAGAATGCCATCCGCCGGGCGAAGGGATTGGCAGAGCATCGCGTCGATAAGCTGATCCAACGCGATATTGAAGAGAGCTTTTCGCAAGCCAAGCCCACCGAGGATGCACCGGCATGAAATCCCGTATTGCAGGGATCGGATCGTATGTGCCGGCCAAGGTGCTGACCAATGCCGATCTCGAACGGATGGTGGCGACCTCGGACGAATGGATTGTCGAACGGACCGGTGTCCGCGAGCGACATGTGGCCGGTCCCGGTGAAGCCTGTTCTGATCTGGCGGTGAAGGCGGCGGAGCGAGCCCTG
>JBBRRN010000338.1:0-4569 GCA_038200685.1 Nitrospirales bacterium | reverse complement strand
TTCAAATCGCGCGCCACCTCATTGAGATCGGCAATAGACTTCTGCTTCAGCTCCGCGAGATGCATAACCTCCCCCTTTGTTTGTGTCATGAGTATCCTCTTCAAGCCCCCGGCTGCATTGTTATCGGCAGCGCTCGCACAATGGTGAACCATGGGAAATTGTCCACGGACTGAATGGTCATGGGTAATGCGTTTGGTGAATTTGTCGTGTGTATCAGCTAAAAAGGGTGACCCGTGAAGGACTTACCTGTTTACGTTCGTCACTATCAGGGCACGACTCTGTATCATGGTTGCGGATATTGTTGCAGGCTGGAACTCATGCCGAGCTGACTCGCCTCTATTCCTTGAGCAATTATGACTTGTATCGAGATGTGCCCCGGAAGTCTTGTGTGTGGAGATAAATTTGAATCGAGCTAAGGACAATCACTGCATAATAACGCGAGCGTCCTTCCTTGTCAACAGGGATATCTTTTTTCTCATACCACCCCCTTCGCGCTGAACTAACCCAACTCGATAAGCCCTTTCCTATTATTCGCCACTTATTCGCCACGACAAACTCACTTCCTCTGACGCCTGCTGGTTGCAGCACAAAAGAGTGGTGTGATAAATGAGGGAATCGGTGGAGGTACACCATGGCGCACGACGACGAATACGGACAGCATGAGCGAATGTTCACATTGTCCGAGGCTAATCGCCTCATCCCCCAGCTCAATTCCAAGCTGACATCTATTCAGCAAGCTAAGGCCGTCTTGTCCCGTACGAAAGAAGATATCAAGAAAGCCAGTGCCCAGGCCGATTATGGTGGGGGTAGTACCGTTGGGCACCTCTATATCTTGGGCCTACAACAAATCAGCGCGAATCTTCAAGCGATTCAGGAGCTCGGCATCCTGGTCAAAGACCTGGATCTCGGCCTCTGTGACTTCCCCCATCTTCGTGACGGTCGAGTCGTCTATCTATGCTGGAAACTTGGGGAACAAGAAGTTCGCTGGTGGCATGAAATGACCACCGGCTATACAGATCGGTGTCTACTGGAAGGCCTGGCCTGAAACAGAATCCTCACCCTCAATTCCTGAACATATTTATGAAATTTGCCATATTCGGATTCGACGGTCCCGACGGAGAAGCCAAGCGAAAAATCTATCGCCCGGCGCATCTCGCCAAGATGGAACCCCTTGATGCCCAAGGCCGTGTCGTGCTGGCCGGTCCGCTCACAGATAAAACAGGGAGCCTTATTGTCATCGAAGCAGACTCACTGGAAGACGCGCAGCAGTTTGCTCGCGAAGACCCCTATACCATCCATGGTGTATTCGAACGGGTTGAGGTCCACCCATTCACTCAAGTCTTCCCTAAAGAACGGTAGCCAAAACCTATTGCTAGTCCTTCAGCCTCTACTTCGTTTGCCCCACCCGGTTGCATAGCTCCATAGTCGTCGCACGGTGCGGTATAGTTATCTACAATGGGACTATATTGGCGATTGCTCTACCCCTCCCTTTTGACACTCTTACTATGGGGAACCCCTGCGTTCAGCGCCTCCACAAAAACCGTCATCGCCGACGGCCACTATGCGATGGCCGATGGCGACACCTTAGCCAGCGCAGAAGAAAAAGTCTTCCAACGAGCTCAACGCAACGCAGTGGAAGAAGCAGGCATCTATCTCGAATCGACATTTCGCGATGCAGAAAAAGAATCGGGCGGGAAAAGCACACACACCAGTTCGCTTGAAATCAGAACGATTGCCGCCGCCGTCACGAGAACGGAAATTCTTGAATCCAGGCGTTCCTTCGAGCTGAACCGCCCCGTCTTCTTCGTGCGTATCCGCGCCACAGTCGATATGAGCAGCCTGGCGGAGTCGATACGCCGATTTCAATCTGACCAGCAACTCACGCAACACTTCCGCCAACTCCAGCAGGAAAATCACCAATTGCGCTCGCAGCTGAAAGAGCTTCAACGGCAGCCGATCGGTGTCCGAATGCTGGCAATCGATCCGAATAGAAAGTCCGCCTCGCATGGACAGGCACGTGCGATGCTCGAAACTGCTCTCCATACAACAAATCTACGGGACAAGATCCAACTCAGCACCACCGCCGCCACACTCGACGATCGCTACGTTGATCCGCTGATTGTGCGGGGGCAGACCTATCTTCGACTCGTCTCACTAGCGTTTTCCCAACGGGGTCAGGCATCAGACTATGGGGATTATCTGGACAAAGCGAACATAGACTTCGATCGCGCCATCGCACTCGATGCCAAGAACGTATGGGCATGGGTTGGGAAAGGAGACGTGCTCACGTGGTTGAAACAATTGGATGAAGCTGCCGCGGCCTACGAGCAAGCCCTTGCACTTGATCCATTTGCCGATATCGCTCGCCAGCCCCTCATCGGCATATACACGACGCAAGCTCGCCGTCAGGCTGACGCCAAATCTTGGCGTCAGGCGCTGGCCACGCTGAAGAAACTCCTCAACCCCCACACACCTGAAAGTTGGATTCCCTATCAAAAAGAAGCGTATGTACTGCGGAGCGAAATCTACCTTAAAACAAATCAACCGGAACAAGCGATTGAAGACTTGTCCACTGTTATTCGAGTCGACCCTACCAATACTGCCGCGCTGCTGACCAGAGCGAAACTTTACAGGGAACGGTTACAGGGTTGGCTCGCTAAAGATGACCTTGAACGAGCCTGCGTCATCGGATCCGTTCAGGCTTGTGAGCAATTACCGTAATTCCGCGCAGCATGTCGATTTCGTGTGCCTGCCGCACACACAAGTGGCCACGCCTTGCAGCCCAATCCCTACCGATTGATTTGACAGAGCAGATGGGGCACCCGTATAATGTGAGTGCTTAAAATGCGCGCTAAATGCGCTGCATTTAGCTGCCTCTTGGTAAAGCCAGAATCTGAGGACAAAAGGCCTAAGTATCAGCCCTTCGATGGCCCCAAATTTCTCAGCGGTGGGTCTTCTGCGAGGTTGCAGGGGACACAGAAAAAGCTTAGAGTGGCGGAGGCTGTGATTGTCTGAAAATTATGTGTTTTTTGTTCTATAACCCCTTGCCGGAGAGTACGCTGTGATGACTCAGTATCGTGTCCTTCCAGGCCCCGAACATTTCCTCCCCCCATCGGCTGCCAGCATGGGCATCTGTTTGCCGAACCCTGGGGAAGCCCATATCAACGGCGTGATCGTCCCAGAGGAAAAGGCCTATGAGGAAGCGGCGAAACAATTCCTTATGGCCAAGGTGCCGACTCTTTTTCCAGGCCCCTTAGTCTTATGGGCCTGGAATGAGAAGGCGGCCAAGAAGGCCACAGCCATCCGCCACTTGTACAACACGATCAAGGAATGCGTGCAACCGGGGCAAACACCCATGCTGATCCCGATGCCGGACTATCGCCCCAAATACCCCAAAATCAACCCTGAAGTCGAGATCAACCCCAACCACCCGAATCTGACCATCTGGCATAATAAAATCGATTGCTGCATGTTCATCGGAGTCCATTGTCATCAAGCGAATTTGTCGCTCAAAATCATTCGAGGCGGCACGTCCTGCTACACGATTGCGATGTGCGCCCAGGCGGGCCATGAAGATGCCATGCTCTCGTTCCGTGATGCCTCGGTTGAAAAAATCATGAAACTAGCCGATGCCGTGAAAAGATTAAAAGGGACGGTTACCCCACGGCTGACGTCAGCCAAAAACGGAGCCTGAAACTAATCTACGCAACGTGACCTGAAGACAGTGAAAGGAGACCGAACCATGGCAGACACGCACTCAGTCATCGGCACTAAAAATAAAAAGGGGCAGACCTTTACCGATACCTGGAAGATGATGAATGAGGCGCCGCGCACGCCATCGTTCTATACAGGCAGCGAGGTCATCAAGGAAGCGCTCCGTCGGGCCAGTTGCGACGTGATGATCGCGTACCCGATTACACCGCAGAGCGAAGCAGCCGCCTTGATTGGCGAGCTTTTCGCTGAGGGTTACATTGGCGACTACTTCCGTGGCGAAAGCGAATTCGCCGTCATGTCGCAATGCGCGGGGGCGGCCTTCGGTGGAGCACGTGTGTTTACAACGACCGCGGGACCAGGCACGATGCGCGCAATGGAGAACTTCCCAATGTGGTCCGGCGCGCGGTTGCCGATTCAGATGATCGTCACCTGCCGCGGCATCAACTCTCCCCTGTCGATTCAGCCCGACACGCTAGAGATTGCCTATCTTCTGAATACCGGCATGCTCGTCTGGCATGCCGAAACCGCACAGGACTTCTTCGACTGGATACTCAAAGGCTATATGGTATCGGAAGAGCCTGATGTGCACCTCCCCTTGGCCCTATGCTGCGACGGATTTTTCGTGACGCACACCAAGGACGTCGTCAATCTCACCCCGGCAGACATGTGCCTTCCACCATACGATCCCTACCGTTCCCCCGTACCTTGCATGGATATGGAATGTCCGCCGGTTCGGATGATGCGCGACCCGTTTGTCATGAAAAGCAACTACATCAGCTATGCCACCCACGCTTCCTGGCAACAGGAGGTCTGGGCAGCAGTAGAACGATCCCGCAAGCACACGATCAAGTGGAT
>JBBRRN010000337.1:0-4579 GCA_038200685.1 Nitrospirales bacterium | reverse complement strand
TCCCCCACTGTCACTTCATACACATCGATGGAAAAGCCGTCCACGATGACCTTATGCGCCGGTTGTTAGTCTGCATCGCCATCCTGACTCCCCATGGTAAATTCCCCAGCCGGTATCGACACCATCGATCCCAGCGGTGGTTTGGGCACTATCGGCTTCTCCTGGCTCTGTTTCTGCCCGGTGGCCAATTCTTTATCGCTCTTCTCATCGGGTGATGCGGCCATCGCCGGGTAAGTCGCGAGCACAAGCAATGCAACCAGTACAAGCATCCGTTTCATGAACCGCCTCCGCTATCTGCTGAAAACACCATGACGCTCCCCCTCTTCATAGTCCGATGGGCGGGAACTATAAAGCCTCGCACCTCCGAAAAACAACCGGGCAAGACCCCGGAATTCTTACGCCTAGCCGACATCCCTCAACCCTCTCCCATACGATGCGAGAGGGTTGAGGGAAATGACGAATCGTGATGAAAAATACGAGCGAAGAAGCCAAGAGCCAGAGACTGTTAACTCTTCGCGCACCGGAACCCGTTGAGCCCCTGGTCTGTTGGCGAAATGAGGCTCCGATTTGAGGAGCGCATGGCCCGAGGATTACTGTTCCATGCTCCGCCACGCACCGCCCTGGTCCCGCCTGTCGACGGTCCTGTCGGATTCTTCGCCGGGCTGACCTTATAATAGTTATAGTCGTATAAATCACTGACCCATTCCCAGACATTCCCGGCCATATCATAGAGGCCATAGGGACTCTTGCCCGCTTCGAACGAGCCCACGGGCGCCAATACCGCGTGATTGTTCCACTCCGATTTCCCAAAGTTCGCGTGGAGCGGCGTCGGAGCTTCGTTACCCCACGGATAGGCACGACCATCTGTTCCTCGCGCTGCCTTCTCCCATTCTGCCTCTGTCGGCAATCGCTTGCCTACCCATTTACAGTAGAAGGACGCTTCCGTCGAATCGACATTGGCAATCGGACGCTTCTGATTCGCCGACTGGTTCAGCGCCTTCCAGTCAGCAGGTGGTTCGATCCCTTTTGCCTGCAGAAATGCCGCATATTGCCCCACCGTCACCTCATACACATCCATGGAAAACGAATCCACATGGACCTTGTGCTCTGGTTGTTCGTCTGAATCTCCCGCTGCATTGCCCATTGTGAACTCTCCCGCCGGCACCACCACCATCGCGCCCTCTGGTGGTTTGGCGACTGCAGATACCTCCTGACTCGGTTTCTGTCCCGTGGGCAACTCCTTCACAGTCTTTTCGACAGGTGGAGCAGCCATCGCCGGGGAAACCCCGAGCCCAAGCAACGCCACCAACACAAGTGCCTTTTTCATGAACCGCCTCCGCTTTCTGTTGAAGAAACCCATGACACCAATCCCACACATGGCCTGATGGGCGGAAACTATATAGCTTCACGCCGCAAAAAAACAACCGCACAGGTCGTGCGGCCGACCTGTTTAGCAGGGTGCCAAAAGATCCCCCCGTATGCGAGTACCGTTAACCGTGAGGCATGAAGTACCCACCCAGCTTACGTGACGATTAAGGCCCAGAGCTTCACGACGATCCAGAGGACTGCGGCAATCGCGAGCAGCAGAAGCACAACGGTGCCGCCGATGATGCCGGCCACATACAATCTGGCCTGTTGCGTTTCTCGATAGGGTTGCGTGGCAGCCCGCCGCAACAGTTCGGCATTTCTCGCGTGGCTCCGAAACCAAATGGAGAAGAGATCGCCGAGAATAGGAATCGCACCGATAGTTCCATTGATCAAAAGGTTCAGGCTCATCCGTGCGATGACGATCTGCGGCACACGAAGCCGCGCGGCCAATATCAGGATGATGGTCCCGATAAGATTGGCGATCATGTCACCGATTCCTGGAATCAATCCAAGCAACGGATCGAGTCCGAGATAGAACGGTGTGCCGGGGATTTTGACAGTGGTATCCAGAATCTTGGCCAAGAATTCAGCCGTCGCCACCATGGCGTCTCGCTGAGGATCGGAAGATGAAGATTCCGGGGAGAGACGAGAAGCCTGGTCAGCCACGATGTGATAGAGCCGTGTGTTCTTTGAGCCAGCAGCGATCCATGGCTTTGGCGCCATGAGTAATCACTGCTTCGACGATAGGAAGAACGTCTTCTGATTTCCTGAAGATATTCACGAGATCAATGGTACCAGGCACGGCGGCGAGCGAAGGATACGCCAGCTCGCCAAGGACGTTCGTCTCGTTCGGATTCACCGGGATGACTCGATAGCCCTGGTTCTTCATGTAACGTACTACTCCGAAGGAAGGCCGTGTCGGATTCGAAGACAGTCCCACCACGGCAATCGTACGGCAATCTCGCAGAATTTCACCGATGATCATCGCCAACTGATTTGACATGTTTCAGTTCCCTCGACAGATGAGGTGGACCGTATCATGAGTCGAATAGCTTGAACAATTCTCTCATAAGACTGGAAGAATCTGACCCTTGACGATATGAGTAAGATAGGTCATATCACCATAGGTATTCCGGCCTGGTGCCTCGCCCTACGATGGAGGTCTCTATGCGCACGCGATCGATTCGCTCCGGTCACGCCCTCGTGAGGCGGCTGATCCTCATGTCGTTCCTGTTGCTCCCCTGGCCTGCCCTGGCAGAGGAAGGGGCGGCGCTTCCCCTCTCTAAGATCATGCTCTATTCGAGCGGCGTGGGGTATTTTCAGCATGACGGCACGGTGAACAACCGAACACAGCTCGACCTCCGTCTCCATGCGAACCAGATCAACGACATGCTGAAAAGTCTGATCATACAGGATTTCGGCGGCGGGAAGGTCTCGACCGTGTCCTATGGCTCACGCGATCCGGTCACCAAGACACTCGGCAGCTTCGGGATCAATCTGAACGGCAATCCCACCCTGGGGCAAATCCTGATTCAAGTCAGAGGAGAGCCGGTCGAAGTGACCGCGCCCAATCCCATCGTCGGCACATTGGTAGGCGTGGAAAAGAAAACGGAGTCCGTCGGTGAAGGCTCACAACAGCGTATCGTGGAGCAGGAATATATCACTCTCCTGACAGAAGACGGGTTTCGCTCACTTTCGTTGGCGAATGTACAACGCATCAAATTGACCAACCCCGCGTTGAATGCTGAGCTGCACCAGGCGCTGGCCACACTTGCAACGAATCACGATGCACAGAAAAAAATAGTCTCGATTACCTTCGACGGCTCCGGGAGCCGCCAGGCCCGTGTTGCGTACATGACTGAAACTCCGGTCTGGAAGACCACCTATCGACTCGTCTTGGACGAAGACAAATCGCCCTATCTGCAAGGCTGGGCCATTGTTGAGAATCAGACCCCACAGGACTGGAACAACGTAACACTCTCGCTTGTTTCCGGACGGCCTATTTCTTTCACGATGGATCTCTATCAACCGCTCTACAACCCACGGCCGGTTGTGCAGCCCGATCTGTATACTAACCTCAAGCCCCACACGTACGGCGATGCCATGGATGAACTCAGGCAGAAGGCCCCTGCCCCTTCAGTCCGTAGCGAGATGAAAAGAGAGCGCTTGCTCGGCAAGATGGCACAAAGTGTTACGGGTGATCGGGCTAATGCCCCGGCAGCACCAGCCGTCGCCGCCGAAATGGAGATGGGGAGACTGGAAGAAGGCGTGACTCCCATGGGAATGGCTGAAGACAAAGGCGAGCTGTTCGAATATCGAATCGATCAGCCCGTCACCCTGTCAAAACATACCAGCGCGCTGCTGCCTATCATTGGCCAATCGCTCCAGGGCCAGAAAGTGTCGCTCTACAATCAGAGCGTCAATGCGAAACATCCACTGAACGGGTACCGGCTGAAAAACACATCGGCCCTTCATTTGATGCAAGGCCCTATCACACTCTTCGACAGCGGAACCTATGCCGGCGATGCACGCATCGAGGATCTTCCTCCTGGGCAAGACCGGCTGATCAGCTATGCGCTCGATCTCAAGACCGAAGTGGAAGCAAAACTCGAAGGCGGGACACAAGAACTTGCGACCGTCTCGCTGAAGAAGGGCACGATGCTTATCTCCCGCCGTTTAGTCGAAGACCGAACATATCTCGTGAAAAATCGCGACGCGAAAGCCAAGACTCTATTGATCGAGCAACCCTATCGTGCAGACTGGAAACTGGTCGAACCGAAGGAACCGACAGAACGGACGCGCGATCTTTACCGATTTAGCGTCGCAGTCGATCCGGGGAAAACCGCGACGCTCCGCGTCAAGGAAACATTACCCATCCAGGAGTCGATCCTCTTGATGGAGAGCGGCATCGAGCAGATCGTCTATTACCAGCAGGCGAAGGAAGTCAGCCCAAAAGTGAAAGAGGCGCTGCAACGTGTCGTCCAACTACGCGGCAAGCTGGACGACGTTCTCGCCCAACGGACTCGCCTAGACCAACGCAACGCCGAGATCACCGCGGAGCATGCTCGCATCCGCGAGAACATGCAGCGCCTCCAGCAGAACTCCGATCTCTATACTCGCTATGTCAAAAAATTAGACCAGCAGGAAACCGAGCTGGAGAAACTGCGCAAAGAGATCGAGAATCTCAAGAACACGGAGGAAGAACATCGGC
>JBBRRN010000336.1:0-4595 GCA_038200685.1 Nitrospirales bacterium | reverse complement strand
TCGCGGCCCAGCAGCGGCGCCACCAGCCGGGAGCCGACGCCCCGGAGTCGGGGGGCGACAAGCCAGACGGCGCAATGGGGCTCCGTATCGAGGCAATGAAGGATGTCCTATACAAGCGGGAGCTTCTCGACCAGGTAGCGGAAGAATTTCATCTCTATGGCTATAATAAACAAACCAGCACTCCTGCTCAAGACGATAGTGTGGCCTCACGTTTGCGGAATTTGGTTCTGATAGATCCCAAGGACGCACCTCTCCTGAAAGTGTCTTTTACAGATGCGGATCCCACCGTTGCAAGAGCGGTGACGGCAAGGTTAGCTGATCTATTTTTGCAGGAAAATATAAAAGCTCGTAACGCGATTACTCAAAGTTCAACTGAGTTTCTTCAACATGAGATGGACGTGCTGAAGGTGCAGTTGCAAGCCAAAGAACAGGCTCTCGCAGAATTCAAACAGTCTCATCTAGGTCAGTTGCCCGAACAAATGGATTCAAACGTTCGCGCAATAGATCGGTTGGAGACCGAAGTCATGTCCCAGCAAGAAATGGAGAAGGCGCTTAATCTTCGTCTGGAATCTGTGGATAAGGCCGTCAGAGAATATGATGATCCTGCGAGTGACGTGGGTTCAACGCGTGCTTCAAGAGATCCACGATTGGCAAGAATCAAAGAACTTGAAAGGAAACTGGCTGGTTTCCTATCCGCCTTCAAGGAGACGTATCCCGACGTTGCCATTGTAAGAAATGAAATTAAGAAATTGCAGACAATGACGACGGAAGATTACATCGCTCTTTTTATAGACCAGGAGACCTCATATGATGGTGATCTAAAGCAAGGAACGCGTAAGCTCGCTGACCCGTACAAGAGAGAATTGCTGAAGCAGCGTGAAGATATATTGCGCGAGAAGGAGCTTGTTCGTCTTCGGCAAGCCCGTGTTGCCGCGGATATCAAGAAGTATGAGTCAAGAATCGAAGGCACGACCGTGCATCAACAAGAACTCATGTCAATACAACGAGACTATGAGAATCTGCAGAAGAACTATCAGGCGCTCTTAGAGAAGAAGTTAGCTGTTGGGATGGCGGGAGACCTCGACCAAAAACGCCAGGGAACGCAAATGCGTATCGTGGATCCAGCCAGCATGCCGTCATGGCCTGAGAAACCGAATCTCATGCTCGTGATGTTTGGTGGGTTGGCTGTAGGCTGCGCACTGGGGTTTGGGAGTGCCTTCGGTATTGAAATAATGCGGCGAGGCTATGTGTCTGCGGAAGAGATAGAGATTGCTTTGGGACTTCCGGTGCTAGCCGCGATTTCTCAGTTTGAATCCGCTTGGCCAGGTACAGCGAAGGTGCCCGCATGGGAGTCTCGCCATCAGGAGCGATTGTTGGCTTTGCCGGGGTTAATAAAGGGAGGGGCGTCCGTTCATGAAGAGCCTCAGGTTACTGTGGCCCCAGAACTGGTTGCAATGTGGTATCCCAGGTCTGCCGTGGCAGAACAGTATCGGGTTGCAGCTACGAGGTTGGGTTTGATTGCTGGTAAACAGAAGAGCACCGTTGTCTGCATGAGCAGTGCGCTGATGAGTGAAGGGAAAACGTCTACGGCCCTCAATATGGCCTATGTGCTTGCTCGAGACCTCAATAGGAAAACGGTCCTCGTAGATTGTGATTTGAAGAGGCCGACGGTCCGTGCTTATGCCGGGATGGAGTCGAGTGCAGGGTTGACCGAGCTATTGCTTGGTCACAAGACTCTTGACGAGTGTCTTCAATACCATGAACAATTAGGAATCTGGGTTCTCGGTGCTGGCATTGAGGTTACTGGAACCACCGCGCTCACGCATGTGGATCGATTGTCAGAGCTTATTCAGGGGCTTCGAGAGAGGTTCGAGTATATCGTGCTCGACTCACCGCCGTTGCTGCCCGTAGCAGAGGCCATGCTGATCGTGCGCATGGCAGATGTCGTGGTACACGTCATTCGTGCACGATCTACCCCCCGTGATGTTGTGGCCAACGCAATCAAGATGATTGGGCAGGAAAGAGCCGTGGCCGTGGTTCTCAATGGGGTTGAAGCGAAGGATACTCCGTACTCGTACTATAACTATAGCAACAAGGCGTATGAGTCTCACCATCAACAACTCCTCCGATAGGTCAGGGCATCTCAGCACAGTGCCTCTGCCATTTACGGTAGATCATGCTGCCAAAGCGATCTTTCGCATGCCGGGAGCGCGAAGGCGAATTTTGATTCTAGGGGTTGGTTCCCTAGCTCGAGGGCTGTCCCAAGTGCTACTTTCCCGTAGCAAGATGTTTACGGATCTTGTAGGTCTCATCGCCCAGGACAATACGCAAGTGGGTAGTGAGTTGGTTGGAACAAAGATTGTCGGAACCATGAGCCAACTCATCTTCGTTGTTGAGCGAGACCAGATTGATACCATTGCGGTCTGCTTGGAGGACCGGCGTGCGGTGTTGCCCGTTCAAGCGTTACTTGACTTGAAGGGAATGGGTATCGATATTTGGGATGGGCATCACCTATTTGAAGAAGAATCTGGACGTCTACCTATCGACGACTTCAAGCCTAGCGCGATCATATTTTCAAGAGAGTTCAGGCAGGGGATTGTCGTGAGGACGGTTAAGCGCTCTATGGATTTTAGTCTTTCTCTCATGGGACTTGTCCTTGCGTTACCCCTCATGGCGGTGGTAGGACTTCTTATCAAATTTGATTCGCCGGGGCCCGTGTTCTATCGGCAGGTCCGTGTCGGACTTCGTGCGCAGCCGTATATGATTTGGAAGTTTCGTTCGATGTTCACCGATGCCGAAAAAGACGGAGCCAGGTGGGCTTCGCAAGAAGATGCTCGAATCTCATGTGTGGGTCGGTATTTGCGAAAATGGCGGCTTGACGAAATACCACAGCTCATCAATGTGATACGAGGAGAAATGAGTTTGGTTGGCCCTCGCCCAGAGCGTCCGGTATTTGTTCAGCAGCTCAGATCACTCATTCCATACTACGATCTTCGGCATACTGTCAGACCTGGGATTACCGGCTGGGCGCAAACGCAATTTCATTACGGGGCTTCGACAGAAGATTCGCATGTGAAACTGCAGTACGATTTGTATTATGTGAAATATTTGTCGATACAATTGGATATGCGCGTCATGCTTGAAACGATCCGAGTGATTCTTCGTGGTGAGGGTGCTCGATGAGTGTTGTAGGCGGGAAGCCGATGCACTGCCTTTCGTTCGACGTCGAAGAGCATTTCCAGGTTTCGGCATTCTGGTCTGAGGCCAGAAGACAGCAATGGGACAAGTATGAAAGCCGTGTTGAGAACAATACGAGAAAAATTGTAGAGCTGTTGGAGCAGCATGGCACCAAAGCCACCTTTTTTGTTCTTGGATGGGTGGCTGAACGATACCCAGGTTTGGTCAAGGCGCTAGTGGCGCATGGGCACGAGGTTGCCTCGCATGGCTATGGCCACGAGCTAATCACAGATCAGACTCCTGAAATGTTTCGCGCCGATGTGCGACGAGCCAAAAGAATAATTGAAGACATTTGCGGGAAAAGAGTGTACGGCTACCGTGCACCAAGCTTTTCAATTACCACGGGTACAGAGTGGGCCATTTCCATTCTCATTGAAGAGGGACACCTGTATGACTCCAGTATCTTTCCGGTCTTGCACGATCGATATGGAATGCCGAATGCCACTCCCACAATCCACCTCCTTCATAGCGAGGCAGGTCGCATATGGGAGGTTCCACCTTCTACGGCAAACTTTCTTGGTGCGCGATTGCCGGTGGCCGGAGGGGGGTATTTCCGTTTATACCCCTATCCCCTCTTGCGAGCAATGTTAAAATGGAGTGAAAGGTCAGGGCATCCCTTGGTCATGTATCTGCATCCCTGGGAGTTAGATCCGGATCAACCAAAAATGGAGGGATCCTGGCTATCCAGGTTCAGGCATTATCTGAATTTGCATAAGACGCATGGTCGCCTCTCTTCACTTCTTGATGACTTTCGTTTCGATACGATTCAAACAATCTTGGAGCTAAACACTGGCACATTTTCCAACAGCGATACGGTAAGCCCTCATTACGAGGCGAGTCTTGCCCGTACAGAAATGATTGTTTCTTGTGGCAAGCCCACCTCTCCCATAAATGATTGACTCGAAGTTCTTCCCATCGAAGGGATCCATTGAAAAAAATCAGGAATGTGTCTGCTGGAACACAGTAGATTGTAAGAGAATAGGTTCTAAGAACTCCGAATAGCAGGTCGAAGGATGAAGACGATTGTGAGGGCAGATCAGGTGGCTCAGCCGACTGTTGTCATAGAGGCCCACCGAAGCTGGTGGGAACTAGAGTTTTACGAGCTGTGGAAATACCGCGAGCTAATCCTCACGATATGTTCGCGCGACATCAAAACCCGCTACACTCAATCAATCATCGGGGTGGGATGGCTCCTGATCAGCCCTTTATTTACCATCGCAGTCATGACGGTCATTTTTAGCTATTGGGCCAAGATACCATCCGACGGCGTACCGTACCCATTGTTCGTATATACTGCCATGCTCCCATGGGGATACTTTTCCAAGAGTTTAGAGCGCAGTAGCACAAGTGTCGCCAAC
>JBBRRN010000335.1:0-4618 GCA_038200685.1 Nitrospirales bacterium | reverse complement strand
CTCTGGGAACTCCACGACGATTGACCCTGGTGGTTGAGGGCCTCGCAACTCAGCAAACCTCTAGGGTCAAGGAAACGATGGGGCCTTCCAAAGCGGTGGCGTTCGATCAGGCCGGCCAGCCAACCAGAGCGGCGACGGGGTTTGCCGCAGGGCAAGGAGTCGCCGTCCAAGAGCTGCAGATTCGCCAGACTCCGAAAGGGGAGTATCTCTTTGCAGTGAAGCAGGAACAGGGGCGGCCTGCCAAGGTGGTCCTGGGAGAACTCCTTCCACAGTTGATCGCGAAACTGTCGTTCCCAAAAGCGATGAAATGGAATACCACCGGCGTTCGGTTCGCTCGACCGGTGCGGTGGCTGGTAGCGCTGTTCGGAGGGGACACGCTTCCGATCGAAGCAGCGGGGATTACCGCCGGCAATCGAACGGAAGGCCATCGCGTGTTAGGGAGTGCGAAGGGGCTGGTGGTTCGAAACTCCGAGTCCTATCTGAAGGGGCTTGAACGTCAGGGGGTCACTCCGGATCCGCAGCGCCGTCGCCACATGATTGAAGAGCAGGTCGCGACTCTATGCAAGGAAGCCGGCTTCAGGTTGAATGTCGATGAGGCCTTGCTGGATCAAGCGGTCTATACAACCGAATATCCCAATGCCATTATCGGGTCCTTCAAGCCTGCCTATTTAGAAGTGCCGCAAGAGATTTTGATTACCTCGATGAAAGAACATCAGGGGTTCTTTTCCTTGATGCACAAAGAGACCGGGAAGCTCGTCCCTCATTTCATCGCGGTGACGAACAATCGAGCCAAAGATATGGGATTGATTCGTGAAGGCAACGAGCGGGTCCTTGCTGCGCGTTTGGCTGACGCGAAATTCTTTTTCGACGAAGACCGAAAGATCAGACTCGCAGACCGCGTCAAGAAACTTGCGGGCGTGACGTTCCATCAAAAACTTGGGACAATGGCTCAGAAGCAGGAGCGGCTTGAAAAACTGGTCATCATCGTCGTGCCTCTGCTCAATCCCGGTGCAGAAAATTATGAAATCATCAACCAATGTCGTAGGGCTGCGGAGCTGTGCAAGGCCGATCTCCTAACCGGCGTAGTGGGAGAATTCCCGGAGTTGCAGGGAATTATGGGTGGCGAGTATGCCGCGCATGATCAAGAGCCGGAGGCTGTGAGCCTCGCAATCAGGGAGCAA
Organism: Nitrospirales bacterium; assembly: GCA_038200685.1. GTDB lineage: Bacteria > Nitrospirota > Nitrospiria > Nitrospirales > Nitrospiraceae > Palsa-1315. Next base: position 3,437 of record JBBRRN010000335.1, on the reverse strand, counting down.
TATCTTCCACGATCGAGCGATGGGGTTTTGCCTAAGACGGCAGCCGGTCAGGCGCTGTCGTTGGCAGATCGGTTGGATACCCTCGCCGCGTTTTTTCACGTCGGGCTTGTGCCAACGGGCTCCGAAGATCCCTTTGCGCTTCGCCGGCACGCCACGGGAATTGTCCGAATTATTCTTGAGAGCGGTCTCAAAATGGATGTGGGGGAATGTATCCGCCATGCCAGAACGATCGTCATGAAAGACGGATTCAAAGGAGTGGCAGGTTCCGAACAAGAAGGAAGCCGCCGCATTGTCGAATTTATTTTTGATCGGGTTCGGCACTATGCCAGGGTGGCCCATGCCTTGCGGGACGATGTTATCGAAGCGGTGCTTAAACCCGTTCAAGACAAGCCGTTGGACCTCGTGGATCTTGTTCTGAGAATGAAGGCGCTTGAATCCGTGACTACAAAACCTGAATTCGATCCGTTGATCGCCGGATTCAAACGGGCTCACAGGCTCGTTGAGAAAGAACAGTGGGATCGTAAGCCAGTCGACAGGGCGCGGTTCGAACATCCCGCGGAGTCGGCGCTGTACCAGGCCGTTGTAGAAGAACGGAAAGAGATGACGTCGGCGATGACGAGTGGAAAATATAGCCAGGCTTTGGATGCGTTGGTGCGTCTGAAGCCTGCTATCGATGCGTTCTTCGCGGCGGTGATGGTCAATGCAGAGGACTTAGCCATCCGGAGTAACCGGTTGTCGTTGCTTCAGGAAGTGGACGATTTTTTCAACTCATTCGCTGACTTTTCGCAGATTGTGGTACAAGGAGGGTAGAGCGTGGAATGACACCCATGCTGGTCTCCTGCTCCCGGAGCGCGCGCCCAGGACGGGCCTCACTCGACGGCCGCAATGAGACCAGCACGGGCGCCATTCCTAGGGAGAGGTAGGCGAGGGAACACCATAGGGGCAGTACAGTATGGAGCAGTCCATGGGTACAGCGTCTCTTTCCCAACCATCGGTAGACGATCAGCGTCGGGTGAAGAGAGTCCGTCGGTTCGCCATCGGCGTGTCTCTTGTCATGATTGTTTTCTGTAATGCGATCGTGCTGGTCGGGTTATGGGTCAGCGGGATGAACCTCGATGAACTGGCAGCAACCCCCGATGTCTTCAACTCCAAACAGGATATTTGTCTTCGGCTCGGCTGGCATTCGGTTACGGGAGCGGCGGAACCGGTGCCTCTCTGTTCGGAATGGATCCATCTGTCCGATCCGTCCGGCAAGACGCATCAGCTGCAACGAGAGATCAAGTTTCGGCAAGGGCCGGACGGGCAGTATTATGTCGATCAGGGGAGGCACGCCGACTATCGGTTGCTCCTTTCGGTGCTGGTCGTCGTGGCAGTGATTACGTTCGGGTTGGTGGCGAAATGGTATCTGGTCGGCTGGTATCGATTGCGTCTCGAATCTGCCGCCAGCCATAGGGCGTCGGTTGTCCATTGAATTGACTCGAAGTCAACACGAAGGAGAGGGCAGCGTGGCAAAGAAATACGTGTATTACTTCGGTGATGGCAAGGCCGAAGGAACCTCCAACATGAAAGAGCTCCTGGGTGGCAAGGGAGCCGGACTTGCTGAAATGACGAATCTGGGCATCTCCGTTCCGCCAGGATTCACGATTTCGACTGAGGCCTGCGTTGAATATTACAAGAATGGAAAACAGTACCCTCCCGGCATGTGGGATGCTGCACTGAAATCCCTCAAGCGGGTCGAAAAATCGATGGGATTGGGGTTCGGTGACCCGGAACGGCCGTTGCTGGTGTCGGTCCGGTCCGGTGCCCGGGCCTCGATGCCGGGCATGATGGACACGGTGCTGAACGTTGGTCTAACGACCAAGACGGTCGAGGGGCTGGCGGTAAAAACTCGCAACGATCGGTTTGCCCAGGATAGCTATCGGCGCTTTGTGTCCATGTACGGCAGCATCGTCATGGGCGTGCCGCGTGAACATTTCGAAGCGATCCTCAAGCACAAGAAGGCCGAGGTGGGTGCCGCGCACGAAACCCATCTCGATGCGCGGCATCTCCGGGAATTGGTTGCCAGCTTCAAGGCGCTCATTAAGGAAGAGACCAAGAAAGAGTTCCCCGATGAGCCGCTCGAACAGCTTCGCTTGGCCGTCAATGCCGTCTTTTCGTCCTGGTTCGGCGCGCGGTCCGTCACCTATCGGCGTCTCTATGGGATTCCCGACTCGTGGGGTACGGCCATCAATGTGGTGGCAATGGTATTCGGGAACATGGGGGAGACGAGCGGCACGGGTGTGGCGTTCACGCGCGATCCGGCCTCCGGCGATAAGCATTTCTTTGGCGAGTGCTTGATGAATGCCCAAGGCGAGGATGTCGTGGCTGGCATCAGGACTCCGCTTCCGGTGAATGCGCTGGCGAAGAATGTGCCGGAAGCCTACAAGGAATTGGAGCATACCTACAAAAAGCTCGAAAAACATTACCGGGACATGCTCGATTTGGAATTCACGATCCAAGAGGGCAAGCTCTATATGTTGCAAACCCGGGTTGGCAAACGGACCGGTATCTCCGCCGTGAAGATTGCGGTCGATATGGTCAGAGAAGGCCTCATCTCGAAGCAGGAAGCGGTGCAGCGGATCGGGCCGGAGCAGTTGGCGCAATATCTCTATCCGATTTTCGACACGAATGAAGAGTCGAAATCCAATCCGCTGGGGAAAGGGCTTCCAGCCGGTCCTGGCGCGGCAGCCGGGAAGATCGCTCTCACTCCCGATCGGGCCGTGACGATGAAAACGGCTGGTACCCGTGTGGTGTTGGTCAGACAGGAAACGAGCCCGGACGATATTCATGGGATGAACGCCGCGGCGGGATTTTTGACGGCGCGGGGCGGGATGACATCCCATGCGGCGGTGGTCGCCCGGCAAATGGGTAAGGTGTGCGTGGCCGGCTGCGATGCGGTGGAAGTCCTGGACAGCCAGTCCGTTCGCATCGGGGCCAAAGTGTTCCGCGAGGGGGACTATCTGTCGATCAACGGTTCGACCGGCAATGTGTATGAGGGGGATCTGCCCGTCGTCGAATCCGAAATCATTCAAGTGATTCAGGGCAAGTTGGATGGGAAGCAGTCGGACAAGTACCAACGCTTCGCGTTGATTCTGTCATGGGCCGACCGCGTCAGGACGCTTCACGTCCGTGCCAATGCTGACGTGCCGGATCAGGCGAACATCGCGCGTGGATTCGGCGCGGAAGGGATTGGACTCTGTCGGACGGAACATATGTTCTTCTCCGAGGATCGCATCCCGATCATGCAGAAGATGATCTTGGCACGGACGAAAGAGGAGCGGGAAAAGTTCCTCGATCAGCTGTTGCCGTTGCAAAAACAGGACTTCATCGGGCTCTATCGCGAGATGGCGGGCTATCCGGTCACCATTCGTCTGCTCGATCCACCGTTGCACGAATTT
>JBBRRN010000334.1:0-4622 GCA_038200685.1 Nitrospirales bacterium | reverse complement strand
GGGGGTTCGTGACGAAACTGCAGAGACGCCAGGCGAGGTCTTAACGATGCGACCTGCCTGTGCCCTGCCCGGCACGGACAGGGAACGCCGCGTATCTGCGCTTGCACGAAAAGACGGGGCCAGTCACCACTATTAACCCGGATTATTCATGAATGCCGTTGGGAGGCGTTCGAGAGCGAAGCCCGCCGGGGCTTCTCGCAAGTAAGGCCGACATAGGCGTACCTGCAGTCCGTCGAGGAGGCCGAACGAGAAAAGCCCCGCCGGGCGAGAGGATCGGACGACGTAGCAGGTATTCATGAATAGTCCGGGTTAAAGTCAGCGACGAGATGAACATCGACATGGCGCCGGATTGCACCGTCTATGGCATCGAATTATTGAATGCCAACGAGCAATTGGCGGAAGACCATGGCGCCCTCTTTGTGGAGTCGGAAGGACGCCGCCGTGAAATTCCGCTGACGGCATAAACAATCCAGGTTGGCGTTGCTCCACACCCTGCTCGACAAGACCGATCGGCCGCCACCATCACGATGAGGACGAACGAACTGATTGAAACCGATCCGAGCCAATCGCTCACCCTGGGCAACACAGGCGTGGCAGATGTGGCAGGGACTGCGAGCCCGCATTATTCATGAAGGTTCGTCGCGAAAGCGCGCAGACGCGAGGTGAGACGGACACTTGGAGACGTGAAGCCCTAAGGCATACTCATGTAGTCTGTCGAAGGGCTGAATGGCGAGACTGCCCGTCACAGCGAAACGGGAAGTAACGTTCCGCCGAACAGTTTCTCAGTTGTGGAATGCGACCCAATCAGATAAGTTCTTCTCCAACAGGTCGCGTACCTACCCATCCTAGATCGGTCATGACAATCATCGCTGCTGTTTCTCTTCAATGGGACTAGCGCGCCATTCAGGGGAATGCAGGCTGATCGAGGCAGACCATGAAACGCATTGATCTGATCGCAGGGGGCGCGGCCCAATTTCATGAAGATTGCGCCGATCATCGACGCACTCAATGCGGCCGAGGCCCGGGGCGGATTGTTACGTTTTCGTCTGATCCATACGGGCCAACATTACGACCGCGCCATGTCCGGCAGCTTCTTCGAGGAGCTCGGCATCCCGGATCCCGACATCAATCTGGAAGTCGGCTCAGGCACCCAGGCCGAGCAGACCGCCGCCATCATGGTGAACTATGAAAAGGTGCTGCTGAAAGAGAAGAGCGACCTGTGCCTAGTCGTGGGAGACGTGACCTCGACCATGGCCTGTTCCATCGTCGCCCGCAAGTTGGGGGTGCCGGTAGCGCATGTAGAAGGCGGCATCCGATCGGGCGACTGGACCATGCCGGAAGAAATCAATCGGGTGGTGACCGATTCCATCACCAACTGGTTTTTCACCACCAGCGAAACCGCCAACGACAATCTGCGCCGCTCCGGTGTCATGGACGATCGCATCTTCTTCGTTGGTAACACCATGATCGACACGCTGCTCAAGCAGCTCCCACGCCTGCGTCCGCCAGCCTGTTGGGGATCGCTGCAGCTTTCGCCAAACAGCTACTTTGTGGTCACTCTCCATCGCCCGGCAAATGTCGATGGGGAGCATCAGTTACTACAGTTGCTGCATGCCATAGCCGAAGGCACGCGCGGCTTGCCAGTGGTGTTTCCAGTTCATCCGCGCACCGCCAAGAACCTGCGCGATCTCGATAGCAGGACGCCACAACTGAATTATGTCGATCCACTGGGCTACTTAGAATTCAACTACCTGGTGAAATATGCCAAAGGTGTGATCACCGATTCTGGCGGCATCACCGAAGAGACGACGGTGCTTGGGGTACCCTGCTTGACCCTGCGCGACAACACAGAACGGGCAGAGACCATCACGATGGGCACCAACGAACTCATCGGCACCGATCCACGCAAGCTCCCTCCGGCGCTGGCGCGATTGATGACAGGGCAGTGGAAAAAAGGCGCGATTCCCCCCAAATGGGATGGCAAGGCGGCAGCGCGGATCGTCGAGTGTCTGGAGCGAGTGCTGGCGAGAAATCCAGAATCCTCCAACACCATAGCCTGAACGAACCATGGGCAATATCTCCGGCAGGCGAACGAATGAGGGCCAATGTGCGATGGCAAGACCCGCTTGCTTCACGCGTTGTATTGGAAGCGGCTCATATTTGAATTGTGGCCACAACGAGTCTATATTGTAGCCTCATTCTGTTGAGGAGGAGGGTTCTATGACACAGGTCGGCGTCCGCGAACTTAAGGATCGATTGAGTGGCTATTTGAAGCGGGTCCAGGCCGGCGAGGAAATCGTCGTGACGGAGCGAGGCCGGTCTGTGGCGCGAATAGTTCCGGTAAAAACTTCGAGCCTCCAGCGGGCGTTTGAGCCAATGCTCCGTGAGGGAGCGGTGCGCTGGAGCGGGGGTAAGCCTCGTGGAGCGAGCCGGCGCCCGGTGATCCGTGGGCGAACTCTGGCCGACAGGGTGAAGGAAGATCGTCGATGATGCTGTATTTGGATACGAGCGCGTTGGTGAAGCTCTATGTGGATGAGCCTCTCTCACAAGAACTCTCGGCTGCCGTGGATGAGGCGGAAGCGGTCGCCACGTCCTTGCTTGCCTATGCTGAAGCCCGGGCGGAGTTCGCACGCGCGCGCCGGGAGGCGCGGTTCTCTCCTCACGCGTATCGTCACATTATCGGTGCGTTCGAAGAGGATTGGCCCCGCTTTATGACCGTCGAGGTTACGGATCGGCTTGTGAAACATGCCGGTGATTTAGCGGCATCGCGCGCATTGCGTGGTTATGATGCACTGCATTTAGCGTCGGCCTTGAGCTTGCACGAGCGTGTCCCTTCATCGGTGATGTTTTTGGCGTTTGATCGGGAGTTGAGTGTCGCGGCGAAGCGGGAAGCGCTTCGCATTCATCCTCTCGGAGCGTGAGACGCCGACTGGGTATGTCGCCAGTTCAACATAGGCGTCCCAGGATAGAACACGGCGTCAGGAGACGGCGCAACAGGCATGATCATCAAGACAGTTGCTGACACCTTTTACCTCCTGACCCTGCGCGACAACACAGAGCGTCCCAAGACTATCACGATTGGGACGAACGAACTGATTGGAACCGATCCGAGCAAGCTGCCACCGGCGCTGGCGCAGTTGATGGCGGGACAGTGGAAAGGAGGCGCGATTCCTCCGAAATGGGATGGCAAGGCGGCCGAGCGGATCGTCGAGCATCTGGAGCGAGTGCTGGCAAGTAAATAAAACAACCCCTCCAAGACCGAAGTACGAGCACGGTCGGTGCCTGACAAGCCAGTATCTTGGCCCTCTCGGCAACATGATACCCTGAGACCTCATGCCACGGCGCATTCTCGAGCAACTTCGCAATGAACCGGCATAAATAATATGGGCGAGGCAGCGATCGGTGCAAAGTCACGCAATGCCCCTTCGTTCCGCCCCAACTGGTGGAGACCATCTTGACCAGACAGAGGGGGCTCGCTAAGATGGCAACACATCCGAATCGAAGAAGGCAATGCATATGGCAAAGACAAAGGCCACGCTGAGGTCAAAAGGCAAGAATGCAGCGATTGGGATTTCCCGCGAAGTGTGGGAGTGGGCTAGGGCGAACCCCAGGTATGAAAACCTGATGGAAGAACTGGAGGACCTCGAAGATCTGCGGCGCGAAAAAGCCAAGGCGGAAAAGGGCGTTCCCTTTGCTGAAGTGCTGAAGGAGTATGAACTCATGCACCACGTCCATCTTCCGCGATAATGGCCTACGAGGTTCTTCTTCAACCTCGGGCTCGCAAGGAGTTTCTGGCCCTTCCTCCCCACATCGTAAAGACAATCACTCAGGCACTTCACACGCTTGAGCAGAAGCCACGATCGCACCAATCCATCAAACTGTCAGGTGGCGAAGGCCATCGCCTCCGAGTCGGGGATTATCGCATCCTCTATGAGATCGATGATTCGGCCAGAAAGGTCATCGTGTATCGTGTCAAGCATCGCCGAGAAGCCTATCGATAGCCTGGCTGAAACATTGCAAGGAAGCCCAGCGCACGGAGGGCAAAGCTCATCGTCCTTCCCCTGTATTGTGCCGTCCCCATCTCCGCCCACGAACCTAGTGCACATCAGAGGGTCATGAATGGTGGAGACAGAGTTCGTTGAGGTGTGGTGTTGATAGGCGGGGAAGTGACAGAATTGGATTTGCATGAACACTGCGGCGAAGATCGTTGAACCTCGCGTGATGAGCATCGAAGTCAGCGACGATGAGATCATCGCGCATCTGGTAGACGGACGGACGATCAGCGTACCGTTGGTCTGGTCATGGCGCTTATCGGAGGCTACCCCGGAGCAGCGACAACATTGTGAAATTCTTGGCGACGGCCAGGGGATTCATTGGCCTGACATTGATGAGGATATCAGTGTTGAGGGCATGCTGTACGGGGCCCCGGCCCCTCGTCCCACGACATCCACAAGGCACGCGGGCTAACCCGCATGATCCATGGGGGTTCGTGACGAAACTGCAGAGACGCCAGGCGAGGTCTTAACGATGCGACCTGCCTGTGCCCTGCCCGGCACGGACAGGGAACGCCGCGTATCTGCGCTTGCACGAAAAGACGGGGCCAGTCACCACTATTAACCCGG
>JBBRRN010000333.1:0-4641 GCA_038200685.1 Nitrospirales bacterium | reverse complement strand
GGCGGCGCTGGTCTTTACGTCAGGATCGACAGGACATCCGCGCGGTGTGATGGTCTCCCACGCCAACATCATCGCGAACACCGACTCGATCGTCTCATGCCTCTCCCTGACGGAGCGGGATCGAATCATGGCTGTCCTGCCGTTTCACTATTGCTACGGCGCGTCCCTCCTTCATACACACCTTCACATGGGAGGCGAAGTCGTCGGGGACTCACGGTTCATGTATCCGGAGACCGTGATTCAACGCATGATCGAAACTCGCTGCACGGGATTTGCCGGAGTACCAAGCCACTTTCAGATTCTACTGCGGAACTCAAGCCTCCGAAAGAAACAGTTTCCTGATTTGCGCTATGTGCAACAAGCAGGCGGTAACCTGGCATCGACGTTCATTCGAGAACTGAAGGAAGCCCTACCCAACACACAGGTGTTCATTATGTATGGGCAGACAGAGGCTACTGCCAGGCTTTCGTATCTACCTCCGGAGTCTCTCGGGTCGAAGCTCGGGTCTATCGGGAAAGCTATCTCTGGCGTGACGCTTCGTGTTTTGAATGACGAAGGAAGAGAGGTGAGACCCGGAGAGGTTGGAGAAATCGTTGCGGAAGGCGCCAACGTCACGCAGGGGTATTGGCGAGCTCCGCAAGAGTCGGAAGAGATGTTCAGGAATGGCGCGCTCTATACGGGTGATCTTGCAAAAGTTGACGAAGACGGGTTTATCTATATCGTCGACCGGGCTAAGGATTTTTTGAAGTGCCGTGGTGAAAGAGTCAGCTGCCGGCAGATCGAGGAAGTGTTACTGGAGTTCGACGAGCTTGTGGAAGTCGCAGTCATTGGTATTCCTGACGATGTACTCGGCGAGGCGGTCAAAGCCTTCGTCGTACCTCGAGCAAGAGAAACCGATGGCCTGAAGGAACGGGTGGCCTCCTTCTGCAAGAACCGCATGCCACCGCATCATCTACCCAAACAGATTTTCGTATTGCCATCACTCCCCAAGAGCAGCTCTGGTAAAGTCATGAAAACAACTCTGAAAAGCATGTAAGAGCCTGGCTGAGGACCACATGAACGATTCGAAATGCGAGCGAGCTCGGCGTAAACGGCTAATTTGTGAAAGAAATTAATGTGTGTGGTGTCAGAATATATGTAAGTAGACATATCTCAATTCGTGTCTGCTTTCTCCGTTAGATCATACATCAAGATGCCTTGGAGAGATTGCAGGAAAACACTAACCAGGATCAGTCGTGTCCGGTTACATGAAGGAGTGAATCGCTGAAAGCCATGGCTGACAGAGGAGTCCGAGCGATGAGGGGTGTCTCCGATTTGAACGACAAAAGGGGATTCGGGCAGTTTTCAGGGTTTTATCACGGAGGCGGCCGTGAACCTCGGCAAGACGCTGTTCGCTCAACTCATGGACTTCCTGCCCTGAAAGAGCTTCCCTCGCATCGTCGATCGCTGCGAGGGTCATGGTTACGTGAAGTTCATGACCTGTGCCGATCAATTCCGCATGATGGCCTTTGCGCAACTGACCTACCACGAGTGACTGCGCGACATCGAAGTCTGCCTTTCCGCGCAGGCGGCCAAGCTCTACCACATGGGCTTGCGGCAGGAGATCAAGTGTTCGACGCTGGCTGATGCCAATGAGGCGTGAGACTGGCGTATCCATGCCTAATTTTTGCAGCGCCTGATCGAGCAGGCGCGCACGCTCTACCTCGGCGACAGCTTTGGTATTGAGTCGGAGAACACGACCTACGCGCTGAACTCGACGACCATCGATTTGTGCCTCTCGCTCTTTCCGTGGGCGCTGTTTCGTAAGACCATACTATCCCTGAGCGGCTGCATTGGAGTCTTGCCGTAACACCAGCGCCGCTGATGCGGGCGCGGCTGGTTGTATGCTTCCATCCACTGAGAGAAGAAGATTTGCCTTCGTTTGATGTATCACTGGTAGTGACGTATTTTCCAGATAGATTCTGGGTCGGCAGATGGACATCCTGATTTTCTTTTCAATCTGTGTCGTTCCTATCTCCTCGCTGTCCACCTGCGTGGCGTATTGAGGATGCAAGCGTCATTCAGTCGTTCGGAAATAAGAATTCTAAAGATGGATCAACACGTTCTGTCAAAATGAACAGGTGCCGTATGCTCGTCTCGCGTAACTTCGTTGACGGAAACGCGACATTCTGCCATTCTCAGCGAAACGAACGGAGGGGTTTATGTCTCAGGCAAAAAGGCGAAAGATTGCAGTGGTGGGCCTTGGCTACGTGGGCTTACCCATCGCTGTCGCATTCGGGAAGCGGCAGCGAGTGATCGGTTTTGATATCAACAAGGCAAAGATTGTGGAATTACAAAAAGGCCTTGACCGTACCGGTGAAGTGTCTGATGCAGATCTGAAAGCCACAGAGGTTCACTACACATATCAGCCCAGCGATCTCAAGGTGGCAGATTTCATCATCGTGGCCGTCCCCACGCCGATTAATGAAGCCCTTCAACCGGATTTGACGGCTCTTCGCAAATCATCTGAATTGATCGGGGCAAATCTTTCACCTGGATCGATCGTGGTCTTCGAGTCGACGGTCTACCCCGGCGCCACTGAAGAAGTGTGTCAGCCTATTCTTGAGCAGGCCTCCGGGATGAAGTGTGGAGTAGACTTTACGCTCGGGTATTCTCCTGAACGCATCAATCCTGGCGACAAAGAACATACGCTGGAAACGATCATTAAGGTTGTGTCGGCTCAAGATGCCGCGACGCTGGAGATTGTTGCCAAGACTTACGAACTTGTCGTTAAGGCGGGGATTCATCGAGCATCGAGTATCAAGGTTGCGGAAGCTGCAAAGGTGATTGAAAATACCCAGCGGGATCTGAACATTGCGCTGATGAACGAATTGTCGCTCATTTTTCATCGTCTTGGGATTGATACCAAGTCAGTTCTGGAGGCTGCGGGCACTAAGTGGAATTTTCTCAAGTTTTCCCCTGGATTGGTTGGAGGGCATTGTATCGGAGTTGACCCGTACTATCTGACGAGCAAAGCCGAATCGGTGGGCTATCATCCCCAAGTGATTCTCGCTGGGAGGCGTATCAACAATGGAATGGGAAAGTTCGTTGCGGAACAAACGATGAAACGGTTGGGTGAGTTGGCTCGACCGATGAACGATCTCAAAGTCGCCGTCCTGGGGCTCACGTTTAAAGAGAATGTGCCGGATTTGCGGAATAGTAGAGTGCCCGACATTATTCACGAGCTGCGAGAGTATGGTGTCCAAGTTTTGGTGCATGATCCGATCGCGCAATCGGAAGAGGCAATCGAAGAATACGGTATTCATTTGAGCAAGTGGGACGATCTCAAAGATATCGATGGAATTATTGTGGCCGTTGCCCATCGTCGATATGCGGATATGGGGCTGAAAAAGCTGCTCAAGCCTCTCCGCAGCCAGCGAGAGGGCGTGGTGATTGATGTGAAATGTCTGCTTGATCCGGCGAAACTTTCTAAGACGCTCAAGTATTGGCGTTTATAAGAGGGGAGCAGGCCGCGTTACCCTTCATGCTACACCGGGACCGTTCTCTTCTGTAGTCTCAGGCGTAAGGAGCTGTGGAAAACAAGCCTGTGTTCACCGGGGAATCTTCAGTGGCTGCCTGATGACACCGATATTCCTTCTTCTACGCGTAGCCCTGCGGATTGCATCCACGCTGGCTTAGGTAGTGCGAGTAGATTCTCAACGTAGACCCCATCCGGCGTGTGGTCGTTACGCCACACACGTAGTCTGTTTCGGCTCAAACGGATACCGCTCGATTCCTCGCTGCAGATTGTTCACTGCATCGTACACGTTATTCCCCCAACAGGCGTTCACATTCCACACTGGTTTTGATGCCATGGTTTTTCAGTAGCCCTCGCGCTCCTGGCTGGTGAACTGGCAGGCTTTCGCTCCTTCACTATGGAACGTGATTTCCTCACGTCACCTTCATATGCGTGATCCTCTGCCGACCATGCTCTACATGGCTTGTGTTGAACTACGTGGGCGTGAGCATAGCGGACAGGACACCAGTCGATTCCTGTCAGCTGATTTTTTGATTCTCGTTGCCCCACTATAAAGAGGCTGCTATAGATTTCCTATGGCATCACATTCCAGTTGATTCTCTTTATTCCTCTTTTGGCGCTAACTCTGTTGCGTGACCGATGAATATCTTGGTCAGTAATATTGTGAGACATAGGGCAGTGAAAGTATGGTTTGCCATTGGAGCCACGGCCTTTCTTGCCGGCTGCGCCTACCTCAATGCACCTGACATCAAGCGTGGGGATCAACATCTCTCAGCAGGTAATTGGGCGGAAGCCAGTCTCGCCTATAAGCATGCACTGAAAGAGGATCCATTCAATCCCACGCTACAGAGCAAATATGCCATGGCTCGAGAACGAGAAGCGGCGGCGTATGAGGAGCGAGGGCGGGCGTACCTCAAGGAACATCAGCCGGACCTTGCATTGGAACAGTTTAAGCGTGCACTCACCATCGAACCGTCCAGTCTCGATCATCAATCGGGGTTGCTTGAAGCACTTCGCTTGAATGATGCCCGCAGCCAGAATCGAGAGGCAGATCGTCTTGCCCAGCTCGGTCGGACCGACGAGGCCATAGAGGCTTATGCTAGGGCGGCTGAGATGGATCCCTC
>JBBRRN010000332.1:0-4644 GCA_038200685.1 Nitrospirales bacterium | reverse complement strand
TGCAGAGGGACAAAAAGATCGCGCGTGGGACCATCCGCTTGGGGTTATGGGTTTCTTCGGCAATGGTGGAGCAGGCATCGAAACCGATGAAGGCCCAACCCGCAACGGCGAGCGCTGCCAGAAATGCAGCCGTCTGGCTGGGCGCAGTCCCCGTACCTAGATGCTGGAACAGTTCGGAAAATGAATGTTGTCTGAAAAAGAAAAACAGCAGCAGCGCCACGCCGAACGAACCGACGATTTCTGCATACACACCCAGGGTAATAACCAGCTTAAAGACATTCACGTGAGCCAGGTTGAGAAGCGTACAGAGCAATAAAAATATGACGCCCCATATCACTAAGGTGAACCCTCCTCCACTCTCAAATCCAAAAAAAAGCGCAAGCCAGACACCCCCGGTGTATGCAGTTGTAGTGAGCATCGCGATCGTGGAGCTGACGTAGATGACACCGGCATACTTTCCGGTGGTGGCACCCCCAAGCTGCCGCGCCCACTTGTACGCCCCCCCTGCAATCGGAATCTGCGAGGATAGCTCAGCGTAGACGGTAGCCACCAACATTTGCATCACGAGACAGAGCGCCAGGGCGCCAAACCAACCGCCCCCCGTCACCACCGTCTGCACACCTATGATGGCATAGAGCCCCGCCACCGGTGAAACGGTTGCGAAGCCAATCGTCAGGCTATTCCAGAGGCTCAGACTGCGGTTGAGTGTCTCACCACCAGTTGAGGCGGTTACTGGAAGGTCCGTATCCAGACTGTCTTTAATTACCATGACAGACCTCCCTGACTTGGCCGCAGGTCAGGCTGATCCGGTACGAAAAGAACTATGAATTGAAATGCATAACGAAGCCTCCTTGCCGAGCGGGTTAAATTCCGAGAAGGCCATGTACCTCTAGTACATGATCTCCCGGGCTTTTATCCCTCCGTGGAGTCTCGTCATGCGAGACCGGAAACTCTCGGACCAGACACTCCCAGTAAAGGCAGCCGGAACCCTAGTTTCCCCTTCAGTGCGATCTTACGATCTTGCGGCAGAAAAATCACCAAAATTCTTGCCTACATAATAGCCGTCACACTCTTCCGTCGGGATTTTAACTACCGTTGAGCTTGCCAATCTATCGAATGCGGCCCAGGTCTTCAGGCCTTCCCGTTATGTCTTCTGTCCGAGCGCCCGGTCGAGATTGATTGCGGCGCTGATCAAGGAGAGATGGGTGAATGCCTGGGGAAAGTTCCCGAGCGCTTCGCCGCTGCCGCCGATTTCCTCCGCGTAGAGTCCCACGTGATTGGCATATCCCAGCATGCGTTCGAAAAGCAGTCGCGCTTCCACGAGTTTTGCGCGATCCACACGCCCCGCTCTCGTCAACGCTTCCACGAGCCAGAACGTGCACATATTGAAGGTGCCTTCTCCCCCATGTAGGCCGTCTACTCCCGTCGCACTGTCATACCGATAAACCAGGCCGTCTGAGACCAACCCGCCGTTTTTTGGCGAACGGTTGATCGCATCCAAGGTGCTGAGCATCCTGGGATCGTTCGGCGAGAGAAAAAATACCAGCGGCATAAGCAGATTCGACGCGTCCAGCGATTCGCTGTCATAGTGCTGCACGAAGGCCTGTCGCTTCGCATTCCACCCTTTCGCCATCACCTCTTCATATATTTGATCCCTCACTTGAAGCCATCGCGGTCGATCTGCCGGAAAGGACCGCTTCTGCGCCAATCGAAGACCACGATCCATGGCGACCCAGCACATGAGTTTGGAGGACACAAAGTGGCGGCGGCCTCCCCGCACCTCCCACATACCCTCGTCCGGTCGCTGCCAGTTGTCACACAGCCAATTCAGTCGCTGCCGTATGCGTGTCCAGGCATCGTAGCCGATGGGCATGACATATTTATTATAGAGATATAACGCGTCCAAGAGCTCACCATAGATATCCAACTGCAATTGGTTATAGGCCCCGTTGCCGATTCGCACGGGTCTGGAATCTCGATACCCGTTCAGATGATCGAGCGTCTGTTCCTTCAGATCATGCCGTCCATCGATCCCATACACGATTTGCAACGATCCATCCGCATCGACCTCTCCGGTGCGCGCGTCCAACCAACGCATAAAACCTTCCGCTTCCTCAGTAAATCCGATCCTGAGCAAGCCATACAGCGTGAACGCCGCATCTCGAATCCAGGTGTAACGATAATCCCAGTTTCGGACTCCACCCACGGTCTCCGGCAAGCTGCACGTCGGGGCCGCGATGATGGCGCCGGTCGGCTCGAACGTCAGCAGTTTCAGCGTGAGCGCTGATCGGTAGACCATTTCACGCCAGCGGCCGGTATACGTGCATTTCAAGAGCCAGCGATGCCAAAAATCCACCGTGCTTTCAAAGAGCGCATTGGTTTCCTCCAGCGACGGACCACGTTCAGCGTGCCCTTCGGCTGCAATGCGTCGAAGCACGAAGACGACCGTTTGCCCTTCCTGAAGAGCGAATGTCGCCCGGACGCCGCGATCATCGGGAGTGAGCGGAATGGTGGTGACGAGCCCAAGGCTCAAATCCGGCGAATGAAAGCTCGCCCCCTGTTCCGTCATCTTGGTGTGATGCGTCGCCCGGGCGTAATCGAATGCGGGATGGCATCGCAGCCCAAACTCCATGCTTCCCCGCACGACTTTCACTCGGCGAATTAGGTGATCATGCCATGGAGAGTCGCGAGGCAGACCGACCGGCATGAAATCCTCGATTTCGCCGACTCCATCCGGTGAAAGGAAACGAGTCACCAGTACATTAGTATCTGGCCAGTACAACTGTTTCGAATTGACTCCCTGTTGTGTAGGAGAGATCTCGAATCGGCCTCCCTTGCCGTTGTCTAGAATTGCGGCAAACACGCTCGGCGAGTCGAAGTGCGGAAAGCAGAACCAATCGATCGATCCGTTCATGCCCACCAGCGCCGCCGTGCGCATGTTCCCGATGATGCCGTAGTTTTCAATGGGCTGGTAGGGCCTGGGTTTCATTTCATCTCCGATAACGCATAATTGTTGATTGATCCAACCTCTATGACTCTCATCTTTATATATAGCATGCGATGGCTGATCGAAGCTCATGGTGGATCAGTGAGGTCGGTCGTACGGAAAAAAATAAAAAATAGGATGGTGTATTGATTGTAGAACGTCTCGCCGACCCACCAAGGAGTGGAGCCAATCAGCCGTCCGGTCGCAATGTCGAAAATGTCTAGCTTGATGCGTGCGTACGCCAGTTGATTTTGTTTTCTGTACACAGTCAGCTCCGGCAAGGCGAAGGGGATAAGCACACTCTGTATGCCAGGCATGCCGAAGAACGTGATGCCCTGGTCAGTGCCCAAGGATTGGACCATTACGCGCACCAGATAGGTTGCTTCCGACGCATGAGTGCGGATGTGATGTCCCATCTCCCCTAAATGGGCTGCTGCGACGTCGCGCACGAAAGACAAATCCCAAGAGAGGTTGCCGACCACCCCACGCTCTTGGTTGATCATTTGAAGATGAGCGCGATCGGTTTGGAGGCTACTCGCTTCCACCATAAGGCTCGCGCCTTCCGGTATCGGCAAGCTGAGTTTGTCCAAAGCTCGTTCCAGCGCCTGACCTAGCAACAGTTGCTCAACCGCTGTACGGGGGGTCCGGGAGATTTCCTGCTGCAGCGCGCAGCCCGGAAGAATCAACAAGACACTGACGATCATCA
Organism: Nitrospirales bacterium; assembly: GCA_038200685.1. GTDB lineage: Bacteria > Nitrospirota > Nitrospiria > Nitrospirales > Nitrospiraceae > Palsa-1315. The sequence continues at coordinate 952 of JBBRRN010000332.1, read as the reverse complement.
AGGGGTATGGGCCAGTCATGGGATGGTTTCCCCGGATCGGGCAGGAAGACTTGAGTCATCATGATGGGAATGCGCAGGCACAGGTAACCTGTCGCTGTTCGTCGTTAAAGGTTGTGCTCCTTGCTGCAGCGGAGGCGATGTCTTGGCTGCCGACCGGCTTTCCATCTATTCATACAGCACCGGAAGCACAATCAGCGTTAACAGCGTGGAACTGATCAAGCCCCCAATGACCACGACTGCAAGGAGACGTTGCACCTCCAACCCGATACCGGTGGCGAACGCCAGTGGGAGGAGGGCCAGCAACGTCACCGCCGCGGTCATCAAGATAGGCCGGAGTCGCAGCATGCACCCGTCTAGAATGGCAGTATCCAACGGTTTCCCCTGCTCCCGAAGCAGGTTGATGTAGGAGGTCAGCACAATGCCGTTCAACACAGCCACACCGAACAAGTTGATGAACCCGACGGACGTCGGCACGCTGAGATACTCGCAACCGATCACGCGCCTCTCGCTTTTCAGCGCGGAGACTCAGCATTTCTCCTTTCAGACTGAGGCAGCTCTCAGAGGTTATCCAGAGGACATTCGAATGCTATGATTGCTTGCTACTGGCTCCCGCCATCAGGCCTGTCTTACATCATCACTTGTCTTCAATGTTCAACTTGTTGATGACTTTCTTGGCACCGGCTTCACGCGCGTTTTCAACCGCAGAATCGGCGGCTTTTTGATCCTCCACCGACCCTCGGAGCGTGACTACTCCATCCCTCACCGTAACCCGTATCCACTGGCCATCGACAAAGGGACTTAAGGCTATCTCCATCTTGACAGCTTGTTTCAGTTTATAGTCGGCCTTGTTTTCGATGTAATGAGGATCTCTGGGTGAGCTTCCCCTGAAATTTCGTCTTCCACGGGTGACGTATCATCGCCGTCACCATGAAAGGGAGGACGATGAAGATAC
>JBBRRN010000331.1:0-4649 GCA_038200685.1 Nitrospirales bacterium | reverse complement strand
GTTGAGCTTCCGAGCGACGCGAGAACGCCGCTGGCGGACTTTTTCAGCATCCTGTTAGTGGTTATGGAAGGATGATGGCCTGCTCGGAATAGCCGATCGATTTGAGTGTCGTTTCCAGTGCGTCGGCCATCGGCGAGGGGCCGCAGAGAAAAATCACGGTGTCAGGACCGGGGGGCGGCAGATGCACGCGCAGCATGTTCTCGGTGATACGGCCCGTGCCTTGCGACCAACCTGCGGGCGGCTGCTCTAGAACATGAAAACAATGGAAGCTCGCATGTTCTCGCACATCCTCGTCCCACTCCTCTCGGAAGATGATGTCGGCCTCGGCCTTGTTGGCAAAGACCAGAAACAACTCGACAGGGAGGCTCTGGGCAAGAATCCAGCGAATGATGGAAATCATCGGGGTGATGCCCGTGCCGCCGGCCACAAAACCCACCTGCTTCGCCATGCCGTCCACCCAATGGCCACCAGGATTCGGCCCGCTCATCAGCACGCGGTCTCCAGGCCCGTGCTTATGGAGATACTTCGACACCACGCCGGTTTCGTACCGCTTGACCGTCAAATCGAAGTACCCCGTGGCGCCGGGCATCGACGACGGTGTGTAGGGCCGCTTTACTTGTTTTCCGTCAATCGTTGCATGGACATACAGAAAGTCTCCTGGCAGCATGTCCAACGTGGCATCGTCAGGCAGGGCAAAGCAGAACGTCTTTGTGTCGTGGGTATCGTGATGAATCGCCGAGAGCTCGTAGGGTACGGGCGTCTTCGACTTGATTCGTGTGACAGGTTCCACACTCATGCGTCCATCATACGAGTCTCAGAGAAAGGTCGCAACTGAGAAAATGGCTGCGGTGGGCGGCAGGCGAGACTGACACGATCGAAGCTGGGCGTCATACAAATCTAGAACACTCCACTGTTGCATCACGTCCCGGCCCCAACGCATGTAGGGGTGGTTTTTCTTCATCAGATACCGCACACTGAGGGACTCACACGACATGATTGGATTGGAAGAAGAGAGGGACGAAAGCCATGCTAAGACAATGTTTCACGTTGCTTGGAATTGCTCTGGCATTGAGTGCGAGTGGTTGTGGCGGCCAGACTTCCGACCAGACTTCAGCCCTAGCCTCAGCAAATACTGCTGAGGGGCTCTGGGCCGGGACGACCAATACCAACCGGACTCTTACGGCCGCCGTCCTTGACGACGGCACGTACTATTTTTTCTATTCCGCCGCGGCTAATCCCAATCAGATTGCCGGCGTCATACAAGGCACTGGAGCCTCGAACAAAGGGAGCTTCACCTCACCGAACACGAAAGACTTCGGTATTGGCGTCGCGGTGCAGGATGCAACCATCTCTGCCGACATTGGTGCACGCCAGTTCCTCAATGGTTCAATCGCATATTTGGGAGCGGGTACAGTGACGTTTACCAGTTCCTACAACACCGCGTACGATACGACTCCGACCGTTGCCAGTCTCGCCGGCGTCTACACCGGCCAGGCTGGCAGCTCCGGGGGCGTGCAGGCTGCAACTGTGACGGCCGCAGCTGATGGAACGTTTACGGGAATCGAGCAAAGCGGGTGCACGTTTACAGGTACCGTGACGGCAAGGACTCGTGGGAATATCTTCGATCAGAGCATCGCATTCGGCGGAGCACCCTGCTTTTTCGCCGGTAGCACCTTCCAGGGAATCGTGTACCTCGATATTCCAACCCGCCGACTGTTGGCTGCCGCTCCGAACAGTCTTCGCACAGGCGCGGCGATCTTTTTTGGCACGAAGATCCTTTGACAGGCCCTACGCCCCTTTCAATAGTTCCTGAAGCTTTTTTAGCTCTCTCAATCTTGGTCGGATGATGGGTTTCTTCTTCACGCACGGAGGCGGCGATCAGCAAATGGAACTGTCTCCATTTGCTTGTCACGGCTGGACCAGCAACGCTGTCGGTTCATATGAGAGAGAAACACACACGCGTGGAAGGAGCGTTCGCATCAAATTCCAGAACGACAATAAATATGGATCGCGCTCCGGCAATTAGCTGACATTATTCATGAGGGTTCGTCGCTGAGTCGCGTTGCAAGATGGGCACGCGGAGCAGTTAGATCCCGAGACCTACTCTTGCAAGTCCGTTAAGGGAACGAACGGCGAGCCTGGCCGGCGAAGGCTTGTCGCAGCAGCGAATCGTCGATTGCAGCAGAAATGCTCATGAATAATGCGGACTAGGGAGCCGTGGTCGTTTCAAACGCTTTGACCACAAGTGTTTTCTCTTTCATTCGTTTCACCAACCCTGCGTAACTGAGGTCGCGGATGATGCCGGTAAACTGCGCGTGGTAATTGCCGGTGATGCTGGCCCCGTCGATGACTACATCGTACACAAGCCAATTGCCCAGCCGGTTCACCAATCGGAAATCAAGGAGCGTGTCCGTCTTTTGGTCTACCAGCCTCGTTTTTACTTCGGCAAACCGGTCTTCGAGTTGTTCCGACAGATAGAACACCTGCTCGCCCGTATAGTCGTCGATCCTGCCGGCGAACGTGTCTCGGAGTAGTTGAACGAAGAGGCCGACAAATTCCTGTCGTTCACTGTCTGTCAGCTCCGTCCAGGGAACACCCAGGGCACGTTTGGCCATCTCTTCATAACTCACTCGATCTCTCACGACCTGCTCGATCCGTTGGCGTCGCTCCGCAGCGCGGTCAGGCTGATTCAACTCAGCATTGTCGAGGATATGATCTACTTCAGCGATCGTGCTCTTCACAGCTTCTGTAGGAGTCAGCTCAGCGGCAGCCGCACCAGTTCCGGTCAGGGCCAATAGCGCTACCAGGCTGGCGGTCGCAGTCCAACTCAAGCCAATACGTTGCTTGGGACCGATAGAACCCTGACTCACCGCGTTGTGGAATATCTGGCCCATGGGCTGGCCCTCCTCAATTTTTATCAACAAGGGAGTCGCCTCCCACTATAACAACAGCAAGACTCATGCTGGACCGGCCAATTGAGAGAGCACCATGATCCGACAGGTAAAAGAACAAAGAAGCCAGCGACATGAGTGGTAGATCAGAATCGTCTCATGAGGAGAAGATGCGCGAGCCACTGGCGCACTGTGGCAGGCTGCACACTCAATTGCTCAAGGGGCAGGAGCAACCACGCAATCCCGCGCTCGGGCGAGGCGATCAGAAACTGGGAATGTCCCGGCTTGCTCGTTCAAAATGGATTTACGGAAGAAGCTTTAACGTTTCGATGATCGTCCACATATGCCGTCCCACATTTTTCCTAAGGCTGCTCTCTGTAATCTTCTTGTCTTTGTGATGAGTTCGCAAGACTCTGTCGGCGTTAATGGCAGCCAGTGCTTTTTCAATCTGAGAATCAATTCGTGTTTTTGCAACGATCTGCCTGAACACTTTCGCCAGCTCTCCCATCGGCAACTTATCAACTTGGGACCCCATGAGCGTTCGCGGCCCCTTCTTGGCCATCAGCTGGATGCGCCCAGTTCGCATCCAATGCCAAAGGTATCGTCGAGATTCTATCTCTAATACTTTACATGCCTCATCGAATCCCTCACGCCATGATGTTTGGTCAAATTGTTCATACGCTGTACCGAGAAGAGTTTTGAGCCTAGGGGAAAGAGAACGCCTTTCGGGCAAGACGATACTAATTGCCAGATCATGAGGGGATATGACGACTGTCACACCGGAGCTTGAAATTATCCAAAGGCCGCAACCTTTTGCTCGAATCTGTTTCTGATCTTTTAACAATGGCTGAGTGTTCTCTGGCACGCAGATCAGAACACGAAGGTCGTAGCCGCAGGATTTCCCAAATCGCGTCCAGGAATCCAATCTCTGGAGGAAATCGGATGAAGTGACCTCGATAACCAGCTCAATGACTAGGGTGGTGCGCTGTCTCTTGGCCAGGAATGTAGGCGTTCCGGGGAAACCAAGTTCATCTTTTTCGGCCTTTACAGTATAGCCATGATCCTCTAATTCAGTGGCAACACGTTCGGCATATTCCTCTAGCTCCAGCGCAAGAGTGAGGTAGGTGCGCTTCCCCATACCCTACTCCTCAAGCATGCGCTCTATTTGTTGTCTCAAATTCTTGAGTGTGCCGAGAAGGCCTTCAGATATCTTGTATTCACGTTTCTTATGCTGTTTCAGCTGATCAATAACTCGGCCCACCATCTGTTCCAGGTTGTGCTCAAAGTCCGACTGCTCAACGGAGTCACGGAATGCGTCGGAGATCGAATACAGCGGATCCGTCACAAGCTTATCCGCGACACGACGTGCGACTTTCATGGACACTTCATTGCGCTGCACGCCTCTTGCTAATTTAGCCAATAGTCGAGGAGCGACAGTATTTACTTCCACTCGGCTTTTGAACTTTTTCACAATCGCACGGCGCAGATCATCCTCTCCACTTACGTCGAGGATACCTCGTTTGTGAAGTGCACTTGCTGCAGTGGTTGCTTCCAACACCTGATCAACAGTGAGAATCTGTTCCGATCTCGGCTTCTCAAGCTCTTCCAATAACTCCTTTCGGTAGCCTTTCGGGAGGCGCAGGAGCTTCTTCAATCGCCTGACTTCACCCCGACTCATTGATGCGAGGCCAGCTAGTTCGCTCTCAGAAGGATCACGACCTTGCTTATCCCTGAACTCTTTTTCCAAGTCTTCGAGCT